>JAJRZB010000235.1 GCA_024275455.1 Bacteroidota bacterium
AATAGTTCTGTTATTGGTTTTTAACACATTCATTTATATGGATTATGGTCTTTTTGTACTATTCGGCGGTGTGGTAATTTTCGGGATTTTACAACTGCTCTCCGGTTTTTTGTCAAATAAACATTCAAATTCCGGGCTTGTTACAATCATTAACGATTTGTACAATATGCCAAAAACTATGAAGCAGTTATCCTATGTTCAATTCTTTTCTTGGTTCGCCCTTTTCGCAATGTGGATTTACACAACTCCGGCAGTTACAAGGCATATTTACGGAGCAACTGATACTTCTTCTGCTTTATACAATGAAGGTGCAGATTGGGTTGGCGTACTAATGGCAGTCTATAACGGATTTGCAGCAATTATGGCTTTTGCAATAATGTGGATTGCGAAAAAGACTAATAGAAAAACAGTTCATTTAATTAGTTTGGTTATTGGTGGATTAAGTTTAGCATCATTTTATATTATTAAAGACCCAAATTTGCTTTTAGTCTCCGAGTTGGGTATTGGTTTGGCTTGGGCATCCATTTTGGCTATGCCCTATGCAATTTTAACCGGTTCCTTGCCTGCTGAAAAAATGGGTGTTTATATGGGAATTTTTAATTTCTTTATTGTAATTCCGCAAATTACGGCTGCTGCTATTTTAGGTTTCTTTGTTAAAAATGTTTTTGGAAACGAAGCTATTTATGCGTTATTGCTCGGCGGAGCTTCAATGATTATTGCCGGGTTATTGGTTTTATTTGTTGATGATGTTGATGAGTAAAAGATTAGTCAATCAACATATTTGTTATTAAGACTATTGATATACAAAATTGAAGTTTTAGAAAACTGCGGATATCTTCCGCTTTGTTTTGCTGCTTTGTTATACAATAAAATAAACTCAAAAGGATTACCAACACATTTAACTAATTCTCTTTTGCCTAATTTTTGTAAGATTAAACTTGCCATGAAATAACCTGTAGTATGACCTTTTTGAGGTAAAAGACTTCTTAACTTTCTTCCAAGAATCCTTTTTTAGACGGATTATTTTTTATCTTAGTTAGAAGTTTATCCATTTCTTGTATTATATATGGAGTTCTTCCAACATCATTTATAAATTGCCTTGCATAAGTTGAAATTGCTTTGTTGGATTTTGTAAACCAGTCTTTTTTATCGACCATATCAGCAATGCCTTCCACTTCAATATGAGCAAAAGTATTAACAATTTCGGCATCTTCACTTTTAATTTTTCTTAAATAATATTTTAGCTGTCTGTTTCTATACCAATGATGATATTCATGAGCAAGAAAACTTACAAAATCCCATTCAATTGAAGCTGCTAAATCTACTACTATTGGAGACTAACCTCTACCGTTACTTTCAAAAATTACAAATGAAACCGGCGGATATTTGGAAACACTATTTTGAGGTAAAAATTCTAATGTTCTATTAATTGCAATTCTATTAAACCGCTCTCTTTTTAACTTTTTTAATTGATTATTAACCCTATTTTTATTGTCTCTTACCTTGATATAATGCTGAAGATGATGGAGATTCTTTCTTTGCTTTAAGGATTTATTAAGCTCATTTTTTTGACGGCATAAAAACAAGCCTGAAGTTTTTCTTAAAAAATGCCTTGCTGAATTCTCCGCTTGTTAAAACTTTATAACCCGGAGTATTAAATAACTTGCTCCATTCCGAACTGTTTGGTTCTTGATTTCGTTCAAGAATGTTTACAATATTCCAAAATTGTTTGATTCCGGAAAAATCAAAATTAGGGTTTATTCCTTGTGAGAATTGTTTTTGAGCAATTAATAAAATGAATAATAAAAATATTTTAAAACCCTTTTTCATAAAAATGATATTCCGGTTTAATAGTAATTATCGAAGTAATAGAAGAATTTGTGATGTGTCAAATTTATTAAATGTTCTCCAATGTCATAATATACATAGAACCCCAACTTCTTTAAGAAGTTGGGGTTCTTAAAGAAACTATTGTAAAAATATTATATATTATATGTCATACCGGTTTGTGTTTTTTTACTTAAGGTATCCCTTTGGGATAATACTGGTATCTTTATTCAATTAGATTCCGGTATCCCACCAAATAACGGTATAAACCGGAATGACAGTCTTAAAAGTTTATTCAAATTAAAATTTTACTCTAGTTGACCTTTTAATTATATAGTTATTAATCCACGACTTAAGTCGTGGGTTAACGATAACAGAGTCCTTAATTTCACAACCGTTTTAACGGTTTATAACATTCAGCGGTTACCTTGAGTCAAATTATTTCTTAGAATCTCTCTGTTCTCTAACAATCAACCAAACAACCGCAGATATAGCTAGTGTAACACCGCTGATAATAAACACTATCGATTTATCTGATGCATCTTGAATAAAAGTTCCGAATACCATGCTCACAATTAACTGAGGAATTACAATTGATAAATTAAACATGCCCATAAAAAAGCCCATTTTACTTTCATCTACTGTTTCGGACATAATTACAAACGGTAAACTTACAATTGCAGCCCAGCCTATTCCGGCTATTAACATAAAAAAGTAAAGTGAAAATTCTGTTCTGGCAAAAAATACAATTCCCCAATAACCAAGCGACATAATTGCAACGCTTATAGCTTGAGTTTTTACTCTTCCGATTTTTTCTGTAATAGGTTCAAGTACAAATTTAGGCAGCAAAGCTCCTACTGCGTTTAAAACTAAAAAGGAGATAGAAATAATCTGACCGGTTTTATCGTTGATAATATTAACTAATTCTTGTGCAGTACCTTCCGGAACAGGATTAATTTTTTGGCTAATAAAACCAATTGCAAAGACAAACATTGTTTGAACACCCAGCCAAGAAAAAGAATTTGCAAAACAAACTTTTAGAAATTCGGGAAGATTTGTATCTCTGTCTTTAGATACTTTTTCCTCACCTTCGGTAACAAGTCTTAAATCTTTTGACTCTTCAATAAAGAATGAAGGAAAAATTGTGAACGCCAAAACTAAAACAGCTCCAAAATATATTATAAAATAATTTCCGAATATTGCCCCGATAGCATAAGCCAAGACACCGAAACTACCTGAAATTGTCTGCATACAAGTATAACCTTTGGTTCTTGGAATTCCATCGGGTGTTACATCGGCAATAATAGATCGGGTGTGATTAAAGCTAACATTTATTGCTAAATCCAATGTAAGAGCAATAATCATTGCTATTGCAATTAAATTATCAAAACCCATTGAAGTATTAATTATTCCAATATTTGGCAATGCAAGCAGCATTAAGGCAGCGAGTGAGCCGCCAATAATAATGAATGGTCTTCTTCTTCCTCCCCAAAACCAAACATTATCACTAATTGCTCCAACTATGGGTTGAGCAATTAATCCTGCAATTGGTCCGGCTGCCCAGACAAAGCCCATCTCATGTAAATCCAGATTAAATTGTGTTACAAGTATCCAGCTTAAAGCGGAAATTTGAACAGAAAGTGCAAACCCCATTGCAGTTGCCGGTAATGAAAGTACTGAGTAAAAAGTATTAGTAAGTTTTTTTTGAATATCGAGCATATTTCCTCAAAATAATAAATTTCAAAAATATGAACTGTCATGCTGAACTTGTTTCAGCATCTAAATGTTCAAATACATTCTAAATTAAAGATTCTTAAATAAATCCAGAATAACAAAAGTTAGTAATTTAAAGTCCTCTAATTGTTTTGATAATCTTATTACAAGTCCTCAGATAAATCGTTCCAATTCGGATTTGAAGATTCAATTAAATTAATTTTCCAATAACGATGCCAATTTTTTAGTTGTTTTTCTCTACCAATAGCGGCTTCAATCCAGTTTGATTTTTTAAAATACACTAATTTTGTTAAGTTATATTTCTTTGAAAATCCATCCACTAATTTATGTTTATGTTCATACATTCTTCTTACAAGATTATTTGTTACTCCGATGTATAATGTTTTGGATTTATCAGATAGAATATAAATATAATAATCTTTCATTTTAATATGTGAGAGATTCTGAAATGAATTCAGAAAGACAGACCTTTTAATTTTAACAAATTTATTGATTTTTTCTTTGCTTTAAAAAATTGTATAGTCTCCAATTTAACGACCTTATCTTTTAGCAAATCCTTTATATGCACTATTTTTTTTGATTTGGTATATTCAAATAAATTGATTGTTTTATCATCCTCATTATCATTAATTACTATAAGAATCTCCTCATTTCCATAAGATTTTTTATAAATATAAATGTTATCATTTGGCGGATAGTGTGTGAATTTACCAATACATAATGCTTTGTATTCCTTTCTTAAATTCAATAGCTTTTTCGTAAAGTTAAAAATCTCTTTAACCTTTTTCTCTTTATCGTTTGAGAAAACATTAGCTTCAACCTTCTCAAATCCGGTCGGAAATTCACTTCTAATTCTTCCATGATGTCCCCCTCCATCTAAACCGAACTCAGTACCGTAAAATATTTGAGGAATACCGCGAGTTGTTAATAGCAATGTTAGTGCTACTTTAAATTTATGTAAATTCCATTTTGCCGCAAACATTCC
>JAJRZB010000236.1 GCA_024275455.1 Bacteroidota bacterium
AGTAATTTCATAGTTTTGCATAAATAATCGTTAGGGGTGTTGCTAAAGCGACTGAGAATAAACCCTTTTACCTGATCCGGATAATGCCGGCGTAGGGAAATGAGTTTGAATTTCATTATAACCTTTTCTCTGCGAGAATAGTTTTTTTTGTTTTAAACCATTCTCGAACTACTACAATTCCCCCTAACAAATCTGTAAACTTCTAAAAGAGGAAAGTATGAAAAAGATATTGTTTGTCCTTCTATTTTTCTATTCAATTATTCTTAGTCAGAATCTAGAACTTAAAGGTAGAGTAATTGATAATGAAACAGAAGAACCTTTAATCTCAGCTAATGTTTACATTTATAATTCAGATATAGGGACGACAACTAATTTTAACGGGTATTTTTTCTTAAACGGAAACTTTTCACTAGATGATACTTTACTTATCAGTTATGTCGGTTATAAAGAAAGAAAAATTAGTGTAAAAAGATTTTTAAAAACTAATAAAGTAATTAAGTTACAGCTAAAAGAATTTAGATTAAAATCAGTTGTGGTAAGAGGAATTATTGCTGAGAAAGGAACAACTCCTGCAACATTTTCCAAAATTGAAAGAAAAGATATTGAGGATAACTACACATTACAAGATTTACCTGAGTATTTATCCTACCTACCTTCAACTACGTTTTATTCCGAAAATGGGAATGGACTCGGCTATAATTATTTAAGCATTCGTGGTTTTGGACAAAGAAGGATATCCATATCAGTAAACGGAATTCCTCAAAATGATCCGGAAGATCATAATGTCTATTGGCTTGATATGCCTGATTTACTTGAGAGTGCAGAAATGATTCAAGTGCAAAGGGGAGCAGGAGCCGGAGCAATTGGTTATCCTTCAATCGGAGGCTCAATAAATATTATAACATCGCCTTTTTCGGATAAAGCAAATTTTGAAATATCCTCGTCAATTGGAAGTTATAACACTAGGAAGTATAGCGCAAAATTTTCCAGCGGTTTAATTGATAATAAATACTCAATTTATGCAAAACTTTCAAAAACATTAAGTGACGGTTATAGAAATAACTCTTGGATTGATTTTAATTCATATCACTTATCTGCTGTAAGATATGATAAAAATGTTACAACGCAAATTAATTTTTTCGGAGGACCGATTTCTGATGGGTTAGCTTTTTATGGTTTGCCAAAAGAATTTATTAAAGATAAAAAATTAAGAAAAACCAATTTTGTTCAACCGCGAGAAATTGAGAACTTTTCACAAACACACTATGAATTGCTAAATGAAATAAAATTATCTAATTCTGTTACTCTGAATAATGCAATATTTTATATTCAGGGGGATGGTTTTTTTGATTATGACGGTTCTTGGTCCGTTTATTATGATGATTATTTTCTACTTAAGGAAAATGGTTATGGTGATATTCAAGTTCCTACCAATGCTTTAATTCATGCTGAGGTAAATAATAAACAGTGGGGAGTGATTCCAAGAATAAGCTGGGAGCATGTTGACGGAACTTTAATTGCCGGTGTTGAATATAGAAGACATAGATCGGAGCACTTGGGCGGTATAAGATTTGCAGAGAATATTCCGGAAAATGTACCTCAAAATTATCAATATTATTATTATGAAGGGGCAAAAGACATACTTAATGTTTTTGCTAACGAGAATTATAATATTACTGAGAAACTAAATATTTTGGGTGAACTCCAAGTCGCTTATCATAAGTATAAGTTGTTTAATGAAAAGTATTTAAATAATGTTATTTCAATAGATGGTTTATATCTAAATCCAAGAATTGGATTAAACTATAAGTTTAATAATTTTTTCAATTCTTACATTTCTTTTGCCAGAGTAACCAGAGAACCAAGATTAAAAAATTACTATGATGCTGCCGAATCGAGTGGCGGAGCAACA
>JAJRZB010000237.1 GCA_024275455.1 Bacteroidota bacterium
ATGTTTTGGTTAATGCTAAGCGCACATTGGTAGCTGGTTAGTTCAAAATCTTCCGTTGTACTTGTTATATATATTCTTATCTCTTTAGAATTCTCCCCTACTTTTTCTCCTCCGGTTATTTCCATTTTATATCTTGGTTGCATATAAAGGGTAGTAAAAGATATAAAAAAGAATATTATTGCTAAAAATTTTTGGCTATTGTAAATCTTGGCTGTCATTTGAAATCCCCATTCCTTTTGTTTCAACAGGGATTACAGTTTCAGCAATAATGCCAAATATTTTAGAGTTGTTCTAAATCACAAAAAAAATATGTTTATGGCTCATAATTAAAGAAAATATTTTTTCATAATTAATTTTTGGTAAAATTAAGCCGTGAAAAATAAGTTTACAAATTCTATTAGAATAATGGATTTCTTCTTAAAATGAAGTAAAAATGAATTGCAAAAAGTATTTACACTGCAAAATAATTTGCATGTATTTAATAGCTCTAAACTAGAATTATTAAATGTAAAAATTTTTATAATATCAAATGTTGCTTATGCAGTAACTTTTGATAAAATTAAAAGTATAATAAAGAAAACCAGAAATATTGTAACCCATTTTTGTGCATTAGTCATATTACCCCCTTAAAGTTCATTTATTGAATTGTCATAATATTTTTTATACTTAACAATTGCATTAAAAATTGATTTTGCAATTTGTTTTTGTCCTGCCTTACTATTTAAATATTTTACATCTTTTTTGTTTGAAATATATCCGCTTTCAATAAGAACCGCCGGCATGGAAGCCCCAACGAGTACATAAAAACCGGCTTGTTGAATTCCCCTTGAAGGAATTTTAACTCGTTTAATCCATTCTGTATTTAACATATCGGCAAAAGTTTCTGAATATCTCATATTTGAAGCTTGTGCCATACTTACTAAGATAAAATTTTCGTTATCCAAATACCGCGAAGGGTCATCTTCTAAATTTATCACACTATTTTCAAATTCAGCAATTGCAATGGCTTCTTTAGTTCTTCCGGGTCTTAATAAGTAAACTTCAAAACCACTTGTTTTACTTGGTTTTTTTCTTAAGGAATTACAATGAACGGATATAAATAGTTTGCCGTTATTTTCGTTTGCAATTTTACCACGTTTATAAAGTTCAACAAATTTATCATTATCTCTTGTATAAACAACTTTAACATTTTTTAAGTTTTGCTCAATTAACTTACCCAATTCCTTTACAATTGCAAGATTGATGTTTTTTTCTTTAATACCATTTACACCTATTGCCCCGGGATCTTTACCGCCATGTCCTGCATCTAAAACAACAACATCAAAATTCCACTTTTTTATTCCTTGGGAATTTAAGTTAATAGTTTGTTTTTTTAACAATTTATTATGAATAGAAATTAGTAATTCACCAATATCCTCATCATAAAATATTTCATGTTTGTCATAACCCTTATTTAATTTAAATTCTAACTGTGGGTTCCCACGGATATATTTTATTGAGATGTCGTTTATAAGTCCTTTGGGTTTAAGGGTATTAATTTGATTATTATCAATTGTTACATTCGAAAAGTATATATATAAAACATTATCCTTAACTGAGCTACTTGGCTGTTTTATTTTACCCTTTGTTCTAAGTCGTACTAAAGTTCCGTTAGCTTTGTTTTCAATCTTTGCAGAATAAATATCATATCTTACGGTACTTCTATCAATTAACTTTTTATTCCATTTTACAATATTTTTAGTATCAATTTCCTCTTTATCAACAATAAGCTTATCATTTTTTTCTAAATATGTAAGTTTAATACCTGCAGCAAGGGCAAGATATTTGGTAGAATATTTTAAAGGAATATATATATCATTACCTCTTATTCGTGACGAAACCGGTAATTGAAATATTTGGTGATTATTACTTTTTCTTGAGGTAAGAACGATAAATTGATTTTTAGCGGTAAATTTTAGTTTATAATCTTTAAACTTTATTTCAGATTTTTCATGTGTAGGATTAAAAAAATAGTTCGCATTTAGCGCTCTTGCTAATTCTTTTGAAGATACATATTTTATTCCATGAACTGTTAAGGAAGCAACCTTTATTTTTCTGTAATCGTTTACTACAGTAATTTCCGAAGCAAAAATATTAGTTATAAATAATAACTGGAATAATATGTAAATTATTAATTTTCTATTACTCATAAAACTATCCTATAAAAGGAATTAAAAAACCGGTGTTTTTTTTATAAACATCAAATTTTTCTTTAAAATGAGCTGCTAAAATATCGTCTTCTAATTTAGCTCTTAATATAAATAAAGGTACTTCTACTAATAAAACTAGTGGAATAATTATATAACCCATTAAAGCCAGTCCAACACCCAAATCACTTAAAATCTGACTTAAATATTGAGGATGTCTAACAATTTTATAATATCCGGTTGTACGTAATTGATGGCCTTTAAATATAATTATATCTTGTGAATAATACTCCCCAAGTGATTTATACGTAACAACTTGTAACCAGGAAAAAGCAATAAATATAACAACCCCAATTATTCTTAAACTCATATATTGGTTTTTGGTTTCTTCAGAAAATACCCCAAAATTAAATATTGCTGCAATTGTTAAAAGTAACACTATGGCGTAAATATTAGGAGGCACTTTTTGTAAGTAGGTTTTCGGCTTCTTAACAACGTTTGAAAGTTTGGATTTCATACCTTTTTTCGCACCGGATATATTGGCACTCATAGATACAAAAAGATTTATCGCTACAAGAATATTAATTGGGTCCATTACGCCACATAATTTTTCAAAGAATAAAACAAATATAACAACTTAAATAAAATTTAATTATAAAAAATTATAAGGTTGCTAAGTCACTTACTTTTACATTTTAATATTTTGTTAGTTCAGAGTAAGTCATGGTTCCCCTAATATGTTAGTTCCCTTAAGTTAATCTATTACTTATTAAATATTAAATGAAAGAAGACGATAATTAAATGGTAATAAAGCATAATTTTTTTCACAAAAGTTTTTTCTTATGAATACCGGACAAATGTTAATAACAATTTCAGCATTAATGTTACTATCTACTGTAATACTAAATGTTAATAGAAATGCACTTACTAGTTCAATGAATATGTCAGAAGCCAAATATGAGATATTAGCCGTATCGATGGGTAGTGCATTGATTGAAGAAGCATTTAGTAAAGCTTTTGATGAACAGACGGCAAATAATAATTTAGTTGAAGATCTAACTGAATTATCTACAACTTTAGGTCCGGATGGTGGAGAAACATCTAGAAAAGTATTTGATGATTTTGACGATTATGATGGATATGTGGATAGTACCGATTTTGATACTACAGTAATTTCAGCTGATTTAAATATTAAAAGCAGAGTGTTTTATGTCGATCCGGATGTAAGTTTAGATTCAGTTGGCTCAAGAACTTGGCATAAAAAAATAGTGGTATATATATCAAGTCCGTTTATAAATGAAGGGCGAGATACAATAGTGTTATCTAAAATAAACAGTCATTACTATTTTCGATAACAAGCACTATTTAGAAATGTTGGTATTCTTAAAAAATCATGGCTCATTTTAATACAATAATTAACTAGTATCAATTTAATATTCATAGGATATTAATACTAATAACGTATCTTGTTTAGAATAACAGTTCAATATTCTATAAGTCCTTTGGCATATATTTTGTGTAAGATCTCAAAAATATAGAGTAAAGAAATCTTATGAATACAGGCCAAATGTTAATTTCGATTGCAGCAATGATTTTATTATCGACAATTATTTTAAATGTTAATAGAAATTCCTTAACAAATATTGATCAAATGGATCAAACAAAATATG
>JAJRZB010000238.1 GCA_024275455.1 Bacteroidota bacterium
AATCCATAGTTTATTTTCCAACTGCAATTCGGATTCTTTAATACCGGCTAATTCATTAAATTTTCTTAATGCACGAGAATAATTTTGCTGATAATAAAAACTCTTACCAGTCATTAACAGTGCATCATCAACATAGTCAGAATCTTTATTATATTGCAAAATAGCAGAAGTTTTCTTTACAACCTCTTCAAAATTTTTACTTAAGCTATTTGGCACTTTTTTTTTCTCATAAGAAAACAATTCTTTGTTTTGGTCTAATATTTTTTGTTCGGATTCTTCAAATAATCTTTCGGCATTATAATAGGTATTAAAATAGGTCTTAAAATTACTCCAGAATCCACAACCGGAAATAAAAGAAATCAGTAATAAAGAACTTATTATTTTAATTCGGGTAATATTTTTTTACTCGCCATTAATTATATCTTTTATATTTTTCCGTGACAATTCTTATATTTTTTACCACTTCCGCAAGGACAAGGATCATTTCTACCCACTTTGGCTTCTACTTTAATTGGTTGTTGTTTTCCTCTTTTTTTACTTTCCTCAGCTGTCTCGGATGTTTTTAATCCGAGATTTTGAGAGCTATCTTTTATTGTTCTCATTCTTTGCTGCTGAGCACGTTTCGCTTGCACTTCATCCGGCTCTTGCGGAAAGAATTTAAAGCAGAAAGAAACTACTTCATTTCTTATTTCATTTATTAGAGTAACAAATAAATTAAAAGCTTCAGCTTTGTACTCTACCAAGGGATCTTTTTGACCATAAGCTCTTAACCCAATACCTTCTTTAAGATCATCCATTTCTCTTAAATGCTCTTTCCACTTTTCATCAATCACACTTAAAACCGCATATCTTTCAAGCCGAGCCATTAACTCAGATCCGATCATTTCTTCCTTACTGGCATAAAATTCTTTTGCAGTTTTTAAAATTTGTTCTTTAATTCCTTCTTTGCCTAACAACTCAAACTGTTCCGGCTCAAATTTCACTTCAATTAATAAATGCTGAAGTAAATCTGCTTGCAATGCTTCGATGTTTATATCGTCATAATATTGGTCAATCAACTCATCTAAGTATTCATCCAACATATCAAAAATTTCGGTTTTTAATCTTTCACCTTCAAGTGCACGTTGCCTTCTCGAATAAATCACTTCTCTTTGCTGATTCATAACATCATCATATTCAAGAAGACGTTTTCTTATTGCAAAGTTATTCTCTTCAACTTTTTTCTGAGCTCGTTCAACAGATTTTGTAATCATCGGATGAGTTAAAGCTTCTCCTTCTTCAAATCCGATTTTACTCATTATGTTTGTAACTTTATCGCTACTGAACAATCTCATCAAATCATCTTCAAGTGAAATATAAAACTTTGTTGTTCCCGGGTCACCTTGACGACCGGCTCTACCTCTTAACTGTCTATCAATTCTTCTCGATTCATGGCGTTCAGTACCTAAAATATACAGCCCGCCTTTTTCTACAACTCCTTCTCCAAGTTTAATATCGGTACCTCTACCTGCCATATTTGTTGCAATTGTAATTGCACCCGGCTGACCGGCATGGGCAACAATTTCGGCTTCACTTTTATGCTGTTTGGCATTAAGAACGTTATGTGCTATTCCTTGTCTCTTCAACATTCTGCTTATTGTCTCGGAAATCTCTACACTTGTTGTGCCGACTAATACCGGACGTTTTTCTTCTTTAAGTTCTTTAATCTTTTCAATAACAGCATTAAGTTTTTCTCGTTTGGTTCTGTATATCAAATCATCCTGATCATCACGAGCAATCGGTTTATTTGTAGGAATAACAATCACTTCAAGTCCGTAAATTTCCATAAACTCACCTTCTTCGGTTTCCGCTGTACCCGTCATACCGGCAAGTTTTTTATAAAGTCTAAAATAATTTTGAAGTGTAATGGTTGCCATGGTTTGAGTATCACGCTCAACCTTAACGTTTTCTTTTGCTTCTATTGCTTGGTGTAAACCATCGGAGTAACGTCTTCCCGGTAAAACACGACCTGTAAATTCATCAACAATTGCAATTTTACCTTCTTCGGTAATTACATATTCATCATCTTTTTCAAAAAGACTATAAGCTTTTAATAATTGATTTATCGTATGAATTCTATCCATACGTTCACCGTACAAATGATAAAGTTCATCTTTTTTCTTTAACTTCTCTTCTTCCGTTAAAGATTCATCGTTATCCAGGTTACTTATTTCAGTTCCTAAATCCGGCAACACAAAGAACTCTTTTCCTTCCGATGAACCGGTAGCTAATTCTTCCCTACCTTTTTCAGTAAGATTGATTGAGTTATTTTTCTCATCAATTGCAAAGTAAAGTTCTTCATCAATTTCCGGCATTCTCTTTTCTTTTTCTCTTAAAAATTCAAGTTCGGTGGCAGTTAATAATTTTTTGTTCTCAGGTTCACTTAATAATTTTTGTAATTTTCCATTTTTAGGAAATCCTCTGTGTGCTCTAAGTAAATTAATGCCGGCTTTTTCTCTATCTCCACCACTGTTTAATAAGTTTTCCGCTTCCTGAACAATTTCCGCAACTAATCTTGATTGCTTTCTGAAAAGTCTTTCTACCTTGGGTTTCATTTCATTAAATTTATGTTCGGTGTTACCAACCGGACCGGAAATAATAAGCGGAGTTCTTGCCTCATCAATTAAAACTGAATCTACCTCATCTACAATTGCATAATTATGCACTCTTTGAACCCGATGATCTTTATCAATAGCCATATTATCGCGCAGATAATCAAAACCAAATTCGTTGTTCGTTCCGTAGGTTACATCACATTGGTAAATTTCTTTTCTCTGATCGGTATCCATAGTATTTAGAATACAGCCAACTGTAAGACCGTGAAACTTAAAAATTTCACCCATCCATTCGCTATCACGTTTGGCGAGATAATCATTAACAGTAACAATATGAACTCCTCTGCCGGTAAGTGCGTTAAGATAAATAGGAAGTGTTGCTACAAGTGTTTTACCTTCACCGGTTGCCATCTCTGCAATTTTACCTTTATGAAGTACAATTCCGCCCAAAAGCTGAACATCATAAGGTACCATATTCCAAGTAATTTTTGATCCGGCAGCATCCCAGGATTTACCGAGTAATTTTACACATGTAGCTTTAACAACTGCAAAGGCTTCCGGTAAAATTTCACTAAGAATTTCTTCATACTTATCATCTAGTTCTTCATTTAATTCTGTAACTTCATCACGGATGTTTTCAAAATCTTTATCAAATTCATCTGATTTCAATTTCTCATTAAGCTCAGCAATCTTATTTCTAAGTTCTTTTGTTTCTTCGCTAATTTTATTTTTGAATTCTTCAGTCTTGGCAACCAATTGTTCATCTGTGTAATCTTTAATTTTTTCGAATTCATTTTTAATTTCATCAACAATTGGCCATAATTCCTTTAATGCCTTGGTATTTCTATCTCCAAAAACCTTTTTAATTAAACCGGT
>JAJRZB010000019.1 GCA_024275455.1 Bacteroidota bacterium
GAATCGACAGTATCATCAATAAATAAACATGAAAGGTTTGAGAGATCAAGAGTACGCTCATTTACCTCATTAATAGTAGCTATCTCTTCGGTAATAATTTCTTCTTCTTCGTGAATATCTTCAATTATTTTTTCATCAATTTCACCGGTTGCAATGTGTGCCAGAGCTTCGCTAACAATTTCTTCATGCAATTCGGCTTTATCTTCATAAGTAATTTCTTCAGTTTCAGCTATTTTTTCTTCCGTTAAAGTATCTTCAATCGGTTCATCAACTTCAATAACTTCACTTTCCGGTTCACCAGTTATCTTTTCTTCTAAAACCAAAGGAGTAGTAAATGCAATCACCTTATTATTGTTTGAATCTGTGTACTATAATACCTTAGAAGATAAAAGTTCATTTAATTTTCTGGCAAGATTGATGGTAATTGAAGAAATTCCGAAATTCTTTTTATCATTTAAAAAATCTGAATTATAAATTTCAATCATATCGGATGAAACAGTTTCTGAAATTTCGCTATCACTATCTTTAACTAAAGCATAAAATTGATTATCAATACTCTTAAACGAAACAAATACTTTGGAAGCATTTGTCAATTTAAGAACAAACTTAATGAAGTAACTAATTGCAGCCAATAATTTTGGTCTGTCATGTTTTAGTAAAAGTGATTCGGGAATATCATTAAAAATTACAGTAGCATTTTCTTTCTCGGAAGTTCTGGATAAACTATCCTGAAGATCTACTAAGGATTTGCTAACATCAAAATCTTCGATATTAATCTTTATTTTATTCTCTTCCAATTGAGCATACTGAACTGCAGTGTTCATTGTCTGCAAAAGTAATTGCTGATTATCTTTAATTATCTGCGCCGATTCTTGCTGCTCTTCGGTCGGTTTATCAATACTATCAATTATTTCTTGAACAAATCCTAAAATTACATTAACAGGTGTTAAAATCTCGTGAAACAGAGAAGATAAAAGTGAAGATTTTTTTTCAGTAACTTTTTTAGTAATAGGTTCATTCTTTTCTTCTTTTTTAACTTCTTCTTTAGGCTCTTCAGAATGTTTATTTTCAATTATTTCTTCTATTTCGGTATCAATATCTTTCGTCAGTAAACTTTCTTCTTCTCTATCATTTTCAGTATTAACCGTTTCATGGTTATCCCTATCTGTAGTTTTAATTATTATCATGCATGCTTCATTTCCATTCCATACTAAATTTGCTCTTTCCAACTCAACAGAAATAATTTCAGAACTTTTGGTTAATTGTTTAACTATCAATATACTTTTTTGAGTAATTGGGGTTAAAAGTAACTGCATTTCTTCGGGCGGATATAAATCCGTAATATTCAGTTGTTTTAATTCTTCAATTTCATAACCGTAAATTCCTGCTGCCGCATTGTTAGCATCCAGAATATCAAATGTATTTTTATCGTATACAATTCTTGCTTCAGCTAAACTATTTAATGAATTTTTATATTCGGATTCTTCTTTACTTTTTTGGGCTAATGAAGTTTCAGGCTTTTTAGAGTTATCTTTTGCAATATCATCAAGTTTACCGAAAATTATTATTTTATCAACCTCTTCAAAAACATTAAATATAGGATATAATATCATTCTGTTTTTTTGATGGATATCTTCAGGATTAAAATCAGCAGCTTCAATAACAAACAGTAACATCAGATTGTAAACTTCCTCTTCAGCCAATTGAAATTTTGAGAATACACTTGGAGGGAAAACTTCTTTTAAAGAAACAGTGCTTAAATCTACTTCTTTACTTTTTAATTCTTTGCTAAAACCATTATTTACAAATAAAACCTTTTCCTTATCTTTTACAATTATCGGTTCTCTCTCAACATCAATATTATATTGAAAGTTCTTCTTTTCAATCATTGTTTGAGGATAAGAATTCCTTAATTCATCAATTAGCCTATTATACTTGGAAGCAATTGTCCCGTCATCAGAAGAGGGATAAATCAATAGTTTGCTTTCATCTTCTTGAATAATAAGAAACACATAAAAATATAATTCATCTTCAATTTTAAAGGGTGATATTAACAAATTATGTGTTTTAAGATTTTTACCAATATTAAATAATATTTCCCTTCTCTGGATTTTAATAAATGTTTTAGAATCCAAAAAACTATTTTGAACCAATAACGAAGTGTTTTTGTCAAATAATTTTAAAAAGTTTTTACCCTGCTTAACTTTACCGTTTTTATCTTTCCAAGCTTCGTTACATGTTAATATTTTATATTGTTCATCAACAACTAAGGCCGGAACGTTTTCGTTAATTTCTAATATGTTTAATATTTTTTCTATTCTTGTCATAATTAGCTTTTAGGGAAATCTTATTGTATTCTAAAATTAGATTTCAAAGTTTGGGTAGTTTTCGTTATCACATCTTCCAAATTTGTTATTTTTTTAAATGTCTCTTTCACAATTGGATCTAATTTAGAAATTATATTTTTAAGATTTTTTGTATCATTAAATTCCGGTAGAATATAAACGAATTTGTCGGTGAAAGATATTTTATCTCCTTCATTTAAAACTTTTTTTATTGTATTACAAAGTTCAACAGCTTCAATTTGTGCTTCTTTAAGCTCAAATTTAATGAGATTATATTGCATACCGTTTTTTTCACCTTGAGCAATTTTACTATTAATCAACAACTTAAATTCATCCGGACTGTAAACATTTGAGTAATTAAACTTCTGCTCAATGTTTTCTTCATTTTGCGTAAGTGTATTTTCCGAAAAGAATTCTAAAATAGAGTTTTCATTATCTGCTAAAGTTACAAAACCTTTTATCGGTTCAACTTTGTAAGAAGTTTCAAATTCACCTTCAAAATGTCCAACATTTGGTTTAATAGTTATAGTACCGGAATAGTTTTTTTTATTATTCTTTTTAAGTTGAATAATTCCTGTAGAATTTTGCGCTAATAATCTTAAAAACTTTTTTGTTTCATCATCATCTGAAATTGAAGCGATAAAAAATGTGGTTACTTCATTACCCTCTAAAAACTCTAATATTTTTAAGTATTCATCATGATTAATAATATTTCCATTAATTATCTCATCTATAATCAAAATGGAAGGAGCTTTTTCTTTCACCAAATTTTCAATTAGTTCAAAATTAACCAATTCTTTTTCAAGCTTATGAATTTCTAAACTTCCATCCGAGACTTCCTCATGAATGTCAAAATAAAGAGAATTGGCTTGAATTTCTAAAGTTTTGCTTCTTTCATTAGTAATAAAAAGTATATCGTATTTTTCTTGAACAAATTGTTCAATAATTTTTAATGCAAGCAGAGTTTTGCCAGATTTTTTCGAACCGTAAATTAAATAGTTCCCGCCCGGATATACACCACCCCATTTAAGATCAAGAAAAGTGAAACCTGTTAGTATTTTTGAGAATTTTTTAGTCATTATTAAAGGTTAATTTTGCTAAAGTAAATATATAATAACAATTATTATTACGTACACTAAGAAAAGGTAATATGAGCGGATTTTATGTGTTATAAGTCACAAATACTAAAATAAAAATATCATTTTGAGCAATTATGAAATTAAACCAATACCTGGATTATTATTCAGTTCAATTTTTCCATTAACAATTTTTGTACCGCTGTAAGGATCATTTTTAATAAGAAGGTTCCCATCTAAATCTGCCCACTCTACTTGCGGTGATAATTGAGAAGCAGCAGAAATAGCACATAATGTTTCTGTCATACAGCCAATCATAACTTTCATATTTAAAGATTTTGCCAAGTTAAGCATTTTATGAGCTTCCCGCATTCCGGTACATTTCATAAGTTTAATATTTATACCGGAATAAACTCCCTTTGTTTTAAGAACATCACTTAATCTTTGAACTCCTTAATCGGCAAAAATTGGCAACGGACTCTTTTCAGTTAACCAAGCTAAATCATCAACTTGCTCTTTCGGCATGGGCTGTTCAATCATTTTTACATTATTTTCATTCATCCAATAAATCATATCTAATGCAAATTCCTTATCTTTCCAACCTTGGTTAACATCAACAGCAATTACCTTATCTGTAACTGAACGAATTGTTTTTATTAATTTTTTATCATCATCACTACCTAACTTTATTTTTAATAATTTATACTCTTCTGCTTCATTTACTTTTTGCCTAATAATTTCTTCAGTATCAATGCCAATTGTAAAAGTTGTATAAGGTGTGGTTGATTTGTTATATCCCCAAATTTTATGCCATGGCTGGTTTAATAATTTGCCGACTAAATCGTGCAGAGCAATATCTA
>JAJRZB010000239.1 GCA_024275455.1 Bacteroidota bacterium
ATTACAATTGTTTCCAAACTCATCATTTAAGTTTAAAATAGCTTAATTAGCTCTCTTGTTCCAAAAACCGATCGATTGGAAATATTGCTTAAAATAATTATTGTCTTTTTCTTTCCCAACTCTCTAATAAAATATGACCTGAACCCTTTCCACCATCCTGTATGGTAAACAATTTTATTAGTCGAATCAGCCGCATTTATTCTCCAGCCAAATCCATAATTGTCATTGATGTAGAGTCTTTTGTGAGCAGGTTTGAATGCTTCTTCCAATATTTCTTTTTCTACCGGTTCTCCATTGTATAATGCTCTATCAAACTTTAACAGATCTTCAACAGTTGTATAAACTCCTTTGTCACCTACCACACCGTTTAAGTAAGAATCTTCAGCTCTACGCCTTCTTTTTATATAACCAATAGCAACATTCTCATGTTTAGAATCTCTACTTTTATTATAAATAAATGTATTATTCATCTCTAACGGTTCAAAAATTTCTTCATGCATAAACTCTTCAAAAGTATCTCCGGTTATTTTTTCTACAATGGCAGCTAGTAAACAATAATTTGTATTAATATAATTATATTTTTTATTGGGCAGATAGTAACGCTGCGGTTGCTGTTCAATCATTAAGTTGATCACATCATTATTTGTAATTGGCTTTTTTTTATATTTCCAAAGTTTATCAGCAAAGTAAAAATATTCGGGCAAGCCGGATTTATGAATTAGAAGAAGCCGAATTGTTATTCCTTTATAAGGAAATTTAGGGAAATATTGTTGTATGGAATCTTCATAATTAAGCTCACCTTCTTGCTTAAGCAGCATAATTGCATAGGAAGTGAACGGTTTGGAAACCGAAGCAATTTGAAACTTTGTATTTAGTTTAATTTTCTTTTTTGTTTTAAAATTAAGATAACCGAATGTATTTTTATAAATAACTTCTCCTTTTTCCGCGAAAAGGACTGCTCCATTAAACCCGTTTTTATTATGTCGTTTATTAAAATATTTATGAAGTCGTTTAGATTTTTTTACATGTTCAGGATTAATCTTTATTTTAATTGTATCCGAAAGAGAAAAACTAATTTTTCTTGATGGCTGTTCTGATTTTACAAAAAAGAGAGATATTAAAACAATTACAAGAACTACTGTAAAAGAAATTTTATAAAACAAAAAGGAACCCCCAAAAGTGCCGGAATATTTAGAAAATTAAATTTATTCAAATATATAAATAAAAACAAAAGAGCCGGTTGTTACCGGCTCAAATAAAATTAAAAATAATATTTTAACAATTTTTTATTCTTCTATTTTTGGCGTATCTAATTTATCAAGCCCAGTATGTAATTCTGCATCGGTAAAATGATGATCTTGTAATTTACCATCAAAATAGTCTTGATACGCTCCCATATCAAAATGACCGTGACCACTTAAGTTAAATAGAATTGTTTTAGCTACACCTTCTTCTTTGGCTTTGTTTGCTTCCCTAACAACAGCAGCTATTCCGTGGGTCGATTCCGGTGCAGGAATAATTCCCTCGGCATTTGCAAATTTAACTCCGGCATCAAAGCATTCTAATTGTTGTAAAGCAACAGCTTCAATTAATTTATCTTTTAATAATTGACTTGCCAAAGCACTTGCTCCGTGATATCTAAGTCCGCCGGCATGAATTGGTGCAGGTACAAAGTTGTGCCCAAGTGTATACATTGGTATTAACGGAGTCATACCAACCGAGTCGCCAAAGTCATATCTAAACTCGCCCTTGGTTAATTTAGGACAAGAGGCAGGCTCAACTGCAATGCATCTTAAATTTTTGCCTTCATTAATTTTATATGGTAAAAACGGGAAAGCTATTCCGGCAAAGTTAGAACCGCCGCCAAGCGGGGCAATAATTATATCGGGAAAATCACCTGCCATTTACATTTGTTTTATTGCCTCAAGACCTATTACACTTTGATGAAGTCAAACATGATTTAATACACTTCCTAACGAATATTTTGTATCATCATTTGATACAGCTTTTTCAATAGCTTCTGAAATTGCAATACCTAGACTTCCGGGAGAATTTGGATCCTCAGCTAAAGTTTTTCTACCGGCTTCTGTTAAGTTACTTGGAGAAGAGTGAACATTAGCTCCCCAAGTATTCATCATTAATTTTCTGTATGGTTTTTGGTCGTAGCTAATTTTTACCATAAATACTTCCAAATCAATACCAAACTTTTGACAAGCATAAGCAAGAGCACTTCCCCATTGTCCTGCACCGGTTTCCGTGGTTATTTTTTTAACTCCTTCTTTCATGTTATAATATGCTTGTGCAACTGCTGTATTAGGTTTATGAGAACCTGCCGGACTAACACCTTCGTACTTAAAATAAATTTTGGCGGGTGTATCAAGCATTTTTTCAAAACTTGTTGCTCTAATTAGCGGAGTAGACCGCCAGCTTTTATAAACATCTCTTACCTCTTCAGGTATATCAATCCAATTTTCTTGAGAAACCTCTTGTTTAATTAACTCCATTGGAAACAAAGGGGCTAAGTCTTCAGGTCCAACCGGTTGTTTTGTAGCTGGGTGTAAAGGTGGTAAAGTTGGGTTTGGCATATCTGCCCGAATATTATACCATTTTTCAGGTAAATCTTTTTCATCTAATAGAAATTTTTTCTTCTTCTCCATTCTAATCCTTTCGTTAATTTATTAATTATACTAAAATGTTATTCCAATTTGATTCAAGGTACGAAAACTAAAACAACATAAAATAAATTGCTATAAATTTTGTAATAAATTTAATAATGTTTTTTTTTCTATTTCGTGACCGCCGTTAAATTTATAAAAATAATGACTAAGTTTGTGTGATTTAAGAAACTTTTTTTCTTCCTCAACTTTTTCATCAGTTAAAAATTTATCTCTTTTACCCACAACCATATATACTTTTATTTTTGCCCAGTAATTACTCTTTGCTTTATAATCACAATCATGTGGAAAAGCACCTGACCATAAAATTAAATTATCAATTTTAGCTCCGGTATAATTTAGCCATCGAACTACTGTATGAGTTCCTTGAGAAAAGCCCAAAACATTAATAGTAATCTTTTCTGCTGTTAACAGTGGTATTATTTTATTATAAACAGAGTCAATCATTCTAATATAGTCGTTAATTTCATTTTCTCTATCTTCTTTGGTCATCCATGTTGCTCCAATTTTACCGTAAAAACCATGGAGATAAAATTTATTCATTGCTTCAGGAGCAACGATGATCGTATTTTCGTTTTTAATAATTTCAAACTCTTTTATAAAATCAACTGCTAATTGACCATAACCATGAAACACTATCCAAAGATTAGTTACTTTTTTTTAAAGCTCCCTAATGTATAAAAACGAGCTGTTTTTTCTGTTAGAATAAAATTTTCTTTAATCATTTTTTAAACTGTTATTTTATCACCTATTTTTATTCTGGAAGTTTTTTCACATATTAAATTTTGTCCGAATAAAACTTTATTATTAACCTTTCTGTAGGTTGAAAGAGTTGCCAACGGTTCTTTCCCTTTTATTCCGGTATCTTGGTTAACAGTTGTTAGTACACACCTTGAACAAGGTTTAACAACTTTGAAAACTGCAGAACCAATTTTGAATTTATTCCATGTATCTTCATCATGAGGATTACCACCAATAAAAACAAGATTCGGACGAAATCTGTTCATCGGAACTTGTATTTGCAATTTGGAGTTAAGAAAATCTAACGCGGGTTGACCAATAATTAAAAAAGGATAGCCGTCTGAAAAACTAACTATTTTCTTGCCGATTACATATTTTACATCTACTCTTCTTTCTGTAGTCTCCGGCATGTATACAAGTTTGCAATTTAATTCCAAAACATATGAAAACCATTGGTTTATCTCTTTTGATAATTCTTGAGCAACACAATCATCATTCCAAACTTTTACCAATATTTCTCTTCCGTGATTTTTAAAAGGAATAAATAATTTTTCACTCCGTTTTCGTTTGTGTAAAATTTTAAGACCTTCTTTGGTTACTTTAACACTTAGCAATGCCATTTGCGGAAAAACTCTTTGAGTGATGAATCTATTTTTCTTATCAACAAGCATCCAACGGCGATCGTATTTTAATCCTCGTTTCTCTATTTCTGCAGATTTCAAACTTATTCCGCTAAGAGATTTTATTGGATAGATGAAAATATTTGATAAAGTATATTTTGGCATGTGAGATTTGTAGGGACAACTCATGAGTTATCCCTACATAAATTATAGGAAAGAAAAATTAACTAAATTTCACCATCATATCTTAGCCATTCTTGAGTTCTGTGGAAAAACAAAACATAACCGCGTACTTGTAACTTGCCATCTTCCACCCATAGCTTACAATCGTAAGTTTTACCTTTTTTAGGATCAAGTATTTCTCCATCTTCCCATTCATTGTCATCAGCATCATACTCCATATCGGTAATAATTGTCATACCTAATATTTTCTGGTCTTTTCTCGGGTCATCATCATCACACTTAGAACATATTGGATCCGGGTCTTCTTCTGGTAATCTAAATAATTTTACTACATCGCCAAATAACTTACCGTCTTTTAAATAGATTTTAACAACAGATTTTACACGCCCGGTTTCATCGTCAATGGTTTTCCACAGACCGGTAATGTCTTCGTGTTGTGCATAAGTAGTAGCCCCAAATAAAACTGTTAGCAAAAATAGGGTTGATAAAAATTTTAATTTTTTCATACTTCTTTCCTTGTTTAATATTAAAGATTTTAATTTTATAGCAAATTGTTTTTCTTTATTTCTTAAAGATATTCAATTGTTCTATATTATACTAAAATATTTTTATTTTGTAAAATTTTATCTATTTGTTTTTTATGGTGATTGAAATGAGCATGCATAAATTTAAGGGCATATATTATATTCATATTGCCGATAGACGGATGCTTGAAAATATCACTCATTAATAATTTTGAATCGGTATTTTCAATAATCTCAGAAAGATTGTTTCTTAATTTTTCCCATTCGATTTTATAAATATCCAATTCCGCAAAATCGGGAACATCGGATACATTTTCCGGAGCTTTTAGTTTGGCGGGAAACTTGAGTGCCCATTCTAAAAGTTTTCCCCTTATAAAAGAAGCTGTCCCGGATTTTTTAATATTTTGTGTGTTATTTATTTTTCTTTTAATATAAACTATTGAGAGCTGTTCCGATTTATATAAATGATGAATAATTTGAATAATTGACCATTTCTCTGGATTTGGTTTTAGGTTAAGTGTTTGGTTATCAATTTCTTTTAACTTTTCAAAAAGTTCATAACGCATGCTTTCTAATTTTCTAAAACAAGATTGTATTTTTGTCTTCGAATTCAAGGTTTAATTACCAATATTTTTAGTGCCATTATTGTAAGCCTGACCGGAACTAATTGTAAAATCATAAAGCGGTGTTGATGCAGAAATAGTTACCTTGTTTGCACTTCTAATTGCCAAATGATTTCTGTGTCTTAAAACTATATAATAATCTCCCGCTTGAGCATCTAAAGGAATTTGAATTGTTGTTCCATTTTCTAAAACCAGCATTCCGTCATTTCTTACAAAAACACTTTTGGAAACTATTGGAGGGTTATTCATATCATCGTAAAGTTGTAAAAGAATCCAATCTGTAATTTCACTAGATATTTCAGTCACTGTTTTTTTATCTTGAATATAAGGTGAAGTTAAAGGCAAAAAATTACTGCTGTTAAGTCCTGTATTCATTAAACCCGTTGAAGAATTGTAAGGACCTTCCAAAAATATTTTCACCTGTACAGTTACTCCTTCTATCCAAACAGAATAACTTCTCGGAGGAATTTTAATATTAATCTTATCGCTGGCATCGACAGTTGAAAAGGGTTCAATAGCATTATCCAACAAATCTACAAAAACATCCCCGGGGTTTATATTAGCTGAATTTATACCATGTACCATATTAAGTGTATCTGTTCCTCCGGCATAATTTATTGCAACCAATAAATCTCTTCCCGAAGAAGTACCGGTTATCTGGTAAAACAATGTTGTGTTATCAAAACCGCCATTGCTGAAATCTTGAAAATAAGGCGTACTAATTCTACTTAGATAATCTATATTGGTTGCTCCGAAAATATACTTTTTATGTATTTCCATTAGTTCGTCTATTTCTTTTTTCATTCCGCCATTGGTAAATCCGGGAACAGAATAATAATCGGGATAAAAAATTGTTGGAAGCCCTACTTTATTATTTGTTAAAATATATGCATAAGCAAGCACCGGATCATTTTGAATTGAGTTACCCTCTTTAGCCAAATCATGGTTATCTACAAAAGTAACCGAGTTAAATCCGCTTAAACCGACAGCATCAACCATCCCTGAATTAAATACATTTCTTACATCGTACCCAAATAAATCTGAAGCATCTTTTAAAGATTGTCTTAATGAAAAATCAAATAATCTGGGAGTAATGTTAGTAGTGAACATATTTGCATACACCGAATCAATCCAATTTTTAAGTTCAACCGGGTTACTGTCAAAAAATTCACCTACGGCTAATTGAGGTTGTATTCCTTGTCCATCCAAATAATCAAATAAGCCTCCGACAAACTCGGGCGGGAAATGCTTAACGGCATCCATTCTTAATCCTCTTATTCCAACATTATTCCACAACCAACTTGTCCATGTAAATAAGGAGTCTCTTGTAGATGTAATATTTTGATCATAATCATAAAAGAACCAGGGCCAATCCCAGAAACCGTCAAGTTTTGTGGAGTTGGTTGAGTTAGGCTTAAAATTTTCGAAAGTCATTCCGCCTCTACCACTGGGCATATTAGTAAAATCAGTATACGTTTGATACTTTATCTCATCAACAATATCCATTGAGCGAGAAGCCGACCAAATTCCATAAATTCTCATATCGGAATAGCCGCTGCTGCCTCGCTTATTAAAATAGATAAACAGAGTATCTCCAACAGCATCAAAATCATTTGCAGTTAAAGTTAAATGAAATTCATCTGTACGACAATTATTATAATTTTCGTTAACAGCATTCATGTTTACACCCAAACTAATAGCATTATTTGGTTGACTACAATCACCGCCGCCATTTGGTTCTGCTTCAACATCATCCGACAAATTTTGCCATCCTACTGTTTTTGTCTGCATATAAATATTGTATTCATAATTTTCAAACCGGCTATGCGCAGAAGCCGAACTTACTTTAAAATAATAATTCCCCGCTCCGTTACCTGAACTGCCGCCTAACAAAATATAACACCGCCATCTATCATAAGGATAAGGATTATAATTATTATCGGCTTTATTCCAATCATACGTTTCAATATAATTTTCCACCGCAGGATTGATTTCCACCTTTCCGCCGTCTCTATGATTATATATTACATCGGCAACAGCATTAATTCCAACAGTATTAAACTCTGTAACAAGGTTATCTAAATCGTTTCTACTTCCAAATCCGGTTGCCCCACCACCGTAGGTTTCACCAAGATCAAATAAATCTTGCGGATCGTAACCGTTACTGCTGTTACCAAAACTTGCTCTCGATAACGGCGGAAGCCAAATGTAAGTAAAGCCTGCATCAGCTAATTCCTGAGCTTTATTTGTAAGTGTATCCGCCCAATTATAGCCATCGGGAGTTTTAGGATAATCCCAATACCATCCCTGCATTAGAAAATCTTGACCAAAAACTATGTTGGAAAGTGTTAAGAAAATTATCAGTAATTTCTTTTTCATAAATATTGCTTTAATTTTTTACTGAATATAAAAAAAGAGCGATTAAAAATCGCTCTTTTAAATCACATAAATTCTTTTGTAAATTTTATTTCATCAATATCATTTTGCGGTTAATTACTGATTGCGAAGTTTGCAAACTGTAGATATATATTCCGCTGTTTAATTCACTTGCATCAAATTCTATTTCGTAAGTTCCTGCATTTTGTTCTTTATTAACTAAGGTTGCAACTTCTTGACCAAGAACATCAAAAACTTTTAACAACACATGTTTGTTTTGTGAAGATGTTTCAGGCAACGTTTCTAACAATGGAATTGAATATTTAATTGTAGTGACTGGATTAAACGGATTAGGATAGTTTTGAGCAAGTTTAAATTCTGTCGGTATTTCCAAATTTACTTCTACCGTCTCGGAATATTCAAAGGAACCGTCAATATCAACTTGTTTTAATCTGTATTTGTACTTACCGGAGTTTACTGAGTTATCCAAATACGAATATGTTTTAGGTGAATTACTGTTTCCGTGACCTTCTACAAAACTGATTTCATGCCATTGCATTTCAGAATTTATGCTGAGCGGAGCCGAAGCACGTTCTACATAAAAACCGTAATTGTTTACTTCTGTAGCAGTTTCCCAATTTAGAATTACTTCTTTCTCTTTTGTAAAAGCCGTAAAAGTTGTTAGTTCAACCGGTAATCCGGCATCTGTTGTGAAAGTGGCTACATAGTTGTTGCTATTATTACTTAACCAACTATCACCTTGTCCTGTTGCACCACTCCAACTTTTCGCCCATATATGAAGTTTATATGTAGTGCTAGCAGATAATCCGTTTAAAATATCTATTGACCCTGACCATTGCCCTTGATAATCATTTCCACCTAAGTAAGATTGCGTCCAGATAACCTCATGAGGTCCAGAAATGCTTGTTGTATTACTTTGATCCTTAACTTCCCAATAAAATGCTCCGCCCACTCTATCTTGTGTATCACTCCAATACTTCATATCAGCACTTGTTATTTCTAAAGTTAAAACCGAACCAAAATTATAACCGTCTAACTGAGTGCCCGATCCAGGATCAGAACCAATCCAAAAATTAGTACCGCTTATTGTTAAATAATCTTGAAACCAACCTGTCCCCGCATAAGTAAAACTTGACAATAAAAAAACAAATAGTAAGGTTTTCCTCATAAATCCTCCTTTCAAGCGCACTTAAACATTACGTAATTTAATTTTTTTTAATAAAAAACAATGTGTCTTTGATAAATGTTAAATTAAGTACAATTTTAAACATTTACAAAAAGTTTTTATTATTTATGTAAAAAGCATTGTGATCTATATCACGTTAAGGTGTGGGCTGCAACTATTTTCTTCAACTAATCAACACTCTTTTTTAATGTAATAACAGTTACTTCCGGAGTTGAATTATATCTAAGCGGTGCCAAAGACAGACCCAAACCTTTTGTTACAACCATTAGCATATTTCCAAATCTTCTTTCTCCGCGCATATATGGTGTTTCAATCATTGTGGGAGAAAGGTTATAAAACGGGAAAAGGAATGTTAATTGTCCACCGTGTGTATGACCGCATAGATACAAATCATATTTTTGTTCTGTGGCTTTGTTAATTAAAAATTGTCTGGGTTGGTGCGTTAAAAATATTCTTAAATCAGCTTTACTTGTATTATTTGTTAATGAATCCAATAAATTTTTATTTATTCTTTCTACATAAGTATTAGTAATAAAGGTTACTTCAATATTTGCACTGTCAATTCCTAAAATTAACCTTTCGTTATCAATCATTGGAACGTTTACATTTGATAATGCAGCAGTTACTTCTCTTAAACTTCTATCATAATCATCTCGGTATGCCCAATTATCATGATCTCCTACACATGTGTAAACTCCATGTTTGGATTTTATTTTACCAACAAATTTAGCTCCGGTTTGAATATAATCCGGAGTGCTGGTTATTATATCTCCGGAAATTAAAACCAAGCCCGGATCAGTAGAGTTTATTTTATTTATATAATTAGATAATCTTTTTTCGTCAGTGTATCTATCTGCCTGAATATCTGAAATAAATGTAATTTTAAAACCGTCTAATGACCTTGGTAAATCAACTTTTTAAAAATTAATATGATTAATCTCAACTGATTTATAATCGTAGATAATTCTGAACGGGACATATACAAGTGATGCTAAAAAAACTACTAAAACAATTACGGATTTTATTCTAATCACTTTTTCTTTTTGATTTGAATAAAACAGCATGGTTAAAAAGCTAACTATTTCTACAATTAAAAAAAATAATGTTGCTTGAATAATTATAATTGTTCCTACCCAAAAAGGATATAGAATTAAATAATCGAAAAAAATATTTTGTGGTGGTTGAAAGTAACCGGTTTTGTTAATAATTACATAAATCCATGCAAAAATTGCTATTACCGGATAGATGTTAATTATAATTAGTACAATCTTTTTTGTGAAATATATTTTTCTATTTGAAATTTTCGGAAAAAGAGTTTTAACAGATCCTAAAACTCTTTTAAAAAAATAATATTCAAGAATAAATACCGAAAGAAGAACGAGAATAACTTTTACTGCAAAGGACATATTGTTAAAACACCTTTAATGATAAAATTGTGAGTTGTAAATTAACTGAAAAGTCAATTGTATTTTTATAATTTTTATTTATACATAGAAACTTATGAATTATTAAGATTATAATATCTCTTAACAATCATAAAAGTCCGTTTTCTTAATTTTAAGTTTTTAGGATTTTTTTTTCATAAAATCTTTTATAAAGTTTCTTGTGTAATCGGAAAGAACCAGTCTGCCGCTATTTTCAGCACGCTGCTCTAATAACACATCCCAATGTTCAGTTCCCTCCCAAAAAATTTTTTTCAAGTTTGTTAAAGCATCAGGACTTCGCTCGCTTAAAATTTTAATAAAATTATTAATGTGCTTATCCAACTCTTCAATTGTTTCATAAACCTCTGTGTAAAATCCGTGTTGTTTTCCCCACTCGGCTGTTCGCCATTCACAATCAAGAGACATATTAGAAAAAGATTCCTCCCCAATTTTTCTTTCAATCGGCGGTCCTACAACAAACGGACCCAGACCCAAAGCCAATTCGCTTAAACGAAGAGAAGCACTTTTTGATGCAATAGCATAGTCAGTTGCAGCAACTAAACCAACTCCTCCGCCTACGGCTTTACCTTGTATTCTGCCTACTATTATTTTACTACACTTACGCATTGCATTAACAAGATTGGCAAAACCGAGAAAGAATTTTTTACCGTCATCAAAATTATCTACTTTAATTAATTCATCAAACGAAGCTCCGGCACAAAAGGCTTTTTCTCCTTCGCTTTTAAGAAGGATAACACTTATTTCCTTATTGTTAGAAAGTTAGTTAAAGTGCTTGGTAAGTTCATCCAAAAGTGTTGATGGCAATGAATTACTCTTGGGATGAAAAAATGTAAGTGTTGCAATTTTATTTTCTGTTTCTAATTTTACAAATCCGTTGTTCATAGTGTTTACCTTAAATTTATCATATATCTTTTCTTTAATGCTTTTAGCTTAAGAATTTTTCTACAAAGTAAAGTTGTCATTTCGATTCCGATGTTTCCTATCGGAAGAGAAATCTCCAAACTTAAATAGTTTTACAATGTTATTTAGAAGTGAAGTATCTCAGTCAAAAAACATTCCTTCGATATGACAAATTTTTATTAAGTTATTAGCATTAACTTCGATATACTAATTTATGATTTTTAATATTTCATTCAAATCGTTTATTAAATAATCCGGCTTGTGACTTTTTATATCTTCAATTTTTCTATACCCATAACTTACTGCACAAGTTTTTGCTTCTGCATTTTTACCACAAAGTATATCTAATTCGGTATCTCCAACCATTAATGTATTGTGCGGATTAGCTTTTACTTCTTCACAAATTTTTATCAGTTGATCTGGGGCAGGTTTAATTGCAACACCATTTTTTCTTCCTTAAATTACATCTAAATTTTCTGCAATGTTAAAATGTTCGGAAATTTTAACTGCTTGTTCCTGACCTTTGGTTGTTAATAACCCGGTTTTTATCCCTCTGATTTTAAGTTCATTTAAAACATTTTCTACATTATTATATAGTGCAGATTCATCAATAAAATCAAAATATAAGTTTTTGTAGATACTAATAAAATAATCAACATCCGGAACGTCAATGTTACATTCATCAAAAATATCTTTAAAATGATGGCCTAACAGATTATAAAACTGTTCTTTGTCAATTTCAGTATTAATATTTAACTTTTCTAAAGTCTTAACGGTTGTTTTATAAATTGTTTCATGCGATTTTACTAAAGTACCGTCGAGATCAAAAACTACACATTCTATCATAACTGCCTTAATTTTTATTATTAAGTTTTGTAACCTTTCCTTTCCTAATCATACTCTTAATCTTAATCACTTAGTCCACTTAGTGAAAACCGGAATACGATTAAGAGAAAGAGCATTAGATAAAAAATTAAAAACCATAAACCGTAAATCCGCCATCCACTGCTATTGTTTGTCCGGTTATAAATGCGGCACTATCCATACAAAGATAAGCAGCCAACGATGCAACTTCTTCAGGTTTTCCTATTCTGTTCATAGGAGTTCTACTTAATACTTCATTGTAGTATTCTTTGTCCTTCATTAATTTTTCAACTAAAGGGGTATCAATATACCAAGGAGCAATTGAATTAACTCTTATATTATCTTCTGCCCATTCTACAGCTAAATTTCTGGTTAACTGATCCATTGCAGCCTTGGTCATACCATAAGGTGAACCGGTTCTTAAATGAGTTAAACCCGCAACGGAAGAAAGATTTATAATACTGCTCTGTTTTGTTTTTTTAAGCATATCATAAAACATTCTACTCAATTCAAATGTTGAAATTAAATTAGTGTTTAAAACCTTTTCATATTCAGCGGTAGTAAACTCAACTGTTTTTTTTCTAATATTAGTACCAACATTATTGACAAGAATATTAAGGCTATCCCACTTTTCTTTTACTTCTTTAAATAATTCACTTCTATCGTTGGCATTGCTTAAATCTTTTGAAATTCCAAAAGCAGTATATCCTTTTTGCTGCCATAATTTAACTTTTTCATCTATTAATTTTTTATCTCTTGCAACTATAAAAATTTCAGCACCGAGGGAAAGAAACTCCTCGGCTATTGCCAGCCCGATACCTTTTGTTCCTACGGTGATAAGGGCTTTTTTCCCTGTTAAGTTCCATTTTGTCATTATTCACTCTATTCAATATTTATTCATTAAAAGATAATCAAATTACATTTTATATAAAATTGGAGAGAAACAAGAAAAATTTTTGAGTAAATTTAAATTTGTAAATAATTTTCTAAATTTAGAATAATATCGGAGAAAAAATGCCTGTAGTTGATTATAACAAATATTGTAAAATGATTGATAATGCCAAAAACAATAAGTTTGCCTACCCGGCAATCAATGTGGTTTCGGAAACTTCTTCTAATGCTGTACTTCAGGCTTTAGCTGAAACAAAAGCAGACGGAATAATTCAAGTAAGTACCGGCGGCGGTGAATTTGCTTCCGGATTGGGTGTAAAAAATGCTGCATTGGGTGCTATTTCAATTGCCCGTCATGTTCATTTTATTGCCGAACAATATGATATTAATGTTGC
>JAJRZB010000240.1 GCA_024275455.1 Bacteroidota bacterium
TGTGTATGCAAGTTTAATATTAAACCACTCAACAGGAGAATATTTTAAATGTATCATCGGTAAAATAAATTCATTTTTTCTGGTAAGTGTTGTATCATGATAAACATAATTTTGATTTGGGAAAGGAAGGGTTGCATCACCTCTTGCTCCGGTATATACTGTTTTGTTATGCTCGTATCTAATACCCGGAATAAATTTTATACTTCTACCAATATTTAATTCTGTCATTAGATAACCGGCTGTTAAATACTCATTGCCGGAATAGTCTTCTCTATTAGAAAAATAATCATGCTTAGTATAAGTTTCTAACGAAGGATTTTCAACTTCCTTTATCACATTCAATACTTCGTGCATTAATTCTATATCAACTACCGGTCCCATTATATAATCACCATCGAGAAATTCTTTATGATCAAAATTTGGGTTATAGAACAAAATATAAGGTAGTAAACTGCTACCTAATGACGTAATATCCTGCATATACGGAAAAGCTTCCAGAATTGCATTCTTTACACCTTGCCCGCTTGCAAGCATATAATTACCCGTGTAAACATCTTTATCAAAATTTCTATCTTTAAACCGGTATTTACCTCCAATTTTAATATTACCGGTAATTTGATTGGTTAGTGAAAACTCATATTGCCGGTTTGCCATACTTTCAAATTGTCTTTCTTCAGTTGTTCTATATCCTTCATTTACAATATTCAAATACGAAAGTGAATCATTTAAATTTGCATAGTTAATTAAATCCTTTGGTGAAAGCTGAAGTGATAAAATCTCTGAAGGGAAAGCAGTATTCTGCTTAAATGAAAAACTCAAGTCTGTTGGTACATCGTTTATGGAATAAGAGTGAGAAAGTTTAGCATCAACTAACCATGCTCCGAACCTTTGTTCGTAATCTAAAATATTACTCATTACATTAAGATTATATTCTTCATCCCTTGTTTCATATTGATGCGATCTATCATTAACAGAAAATCTTTCATTATATCTATTTACCGTTGTATTTCCGTTATTAAAAAAAATTTTAAATTTAATTGTTCCTTCTGTAAGGGTATAATCAAGAACAATAGTTGCACCCAATCTGTTCTTTTCTCTAATTGCATCAGAAATAGTATAATTATTAATATAAACTTTATTTAACGTATCAAGAGTTGGATTTCTCAGTTCGTAACCAGCATTTAACTGATTGGAACTTCTATTTCTTCTTTCTAAATTTCCTTGAGCATAGATCCCGAGTTTGTTATCAAAGAATCTATTACTAACACTTCCTATCAGCATATAATCATTATAAGTGCTCTTTAAACCGTTGTACCCGCCTTGAGCAACAAAATCATAATGCCAACCGGCATCTGCTTCTCTTAATTTAAAATTAACCGAACCTCCTACAAAATCAGCATCTTTATCAGCAGTTACAGCCTTCATAACTTCAATACCGTCAAGAGAATAAGGTGATATCATACTTAAATCATTACTTCTATCACCACCCGATGCAGGTAAAGAAACACCTTCAATCATAACTTTGTTATATCTTGGTGCCATTCCGCGAATAACTACTTTACTTCCTTCCCCTCCAACTCTTTGAACAGAAACTCCCGGTAGTCTTCCAATTGTTTCCGCAGCATTAGCATCCGGTAATTCCTGCATACGCTCAGCTGAAATAACATTTTTAATATCTTTTGAATTAAGCTGTTCATTAATTGCACTCATTTGACCTTTAGCTTGAGCAGTAACAACAACATCCTCTGTTTCCAACGCACCACTAAATAATAACTCTATGTTAAGCTCTAAGGTCTTTCTCTATACTATTTCAATATCAATTATCCTTTCTTGGTAACCAAGATAAGAAGCTTTCAAAATATACTTGCCGGGTGGGATATTATTTATAATGTATCTACCATCAACATTAGAAGCAGCACCAAAACCTGTACCTTCTAAATAGACATTGGTACCGATAAGAACTTCTCCGGTAGTTTTATCTGCAATTACTCCTTGAATACTACCACTATTCTGAGCTTGAATAGTTAATAAACTCGTAATAAAGAATATAAGAAATAACAATGCGAATGAATTCGGAAATTTATATCTATGATTTAACATCATGTTAAACTCGTATAGTTTTATGATTACCAAGTAATTCTTAGCATATTAAAAAATATAAATCGGGCATAATTCCATTAAGAAATTATGCCCAAGCATATATTTATGTACTATTTCATTAACATCATTTTATGTGTTTTAACAAAATCACCAGCTTTTATTTGGTAAAAATAAACTCCGGATGACACACTGTTACCATAATTATCTGTTCCATTCCAATCAACTCTATAATTACCTACACCTTGTTTTTCGTTAACAAGAGTTTTTACATGTTGCCCAAGTGAATTGTACACTGTAATATTAACACTTGTCACTTTTGGTACAGCATAATTTATAACAGTACTTGGGTTAAATGGATTAGGATAATTTTGAGATAAAGAAAATGTGGTAGGAATTTCAGAATTATTCAATACAACATCCGTTAATGTATTATTTGTAATTATTACATCCCCCGGATTTCCACCCCACATTCCACCAATAATTGTAAGTTTAGCAAATGTATCAAGAGTATCTGCCGCAGCTCTAAAAGCATAATCATCTGCTAAAACTACAGCACTTTCACCTGCTGGAGTTATTGTAACATCATATGTTTGAGCCGTAACATCTACACTCATTATAACAGTATATGTTTTTCCGGGTGTATATGATAAATCATTATCAGCAACATAACTTGTACCATTTCTTACATCAAATTTGTTATCACCATTACATCTGATAATTGTGCTCATATCACCGTACTCATCCATGCTTCTATCACCTTTTGAAAAGCCGAACGCAACATTTAATCTGCTTGCTGTTGGTGTAACATCAAAAGTCACATCAAATACTCCGGTTTGAGGATCTACAGTTTCATTGTTAACAAAATTCAATTCATAATCATCGTTCATAAATGATGGATTTAACCTTGACCCGGGAACTCCACCCCATTGTTCCAATTCATTGATGACGGTTGCAAAATATCCCAACGTATCTTGAGGGGTACTATCTCTAAAACCATAATCTGTACCTATACGTATCGGAGATCCGCCTTCTGGAGTAACATCAACTGTATATGTTTGAGTTGTAACATTTCCTGTTACATCAATTTTGTAAGCTTTTCCAGCTTCATAAGTAAGTTCATTTTCTGCTTCATATCCGCCAACATTTCTGGCATCAACTTTTCCACTGCTATTCATTCTAACTAATACCCCCATATCACCAAAAGTACCAACCATTCCTTTCGCTAACCCGGTCACTCCGTCCATCGGCGAATGAGTAGGTGTAACAGTCCAACTTGCTCTAAATACATCTTCAATTTTACCTGTTTCCATACTTTCAATCGGAGGAGAAGTAACACTTCCTCCTGCAACCCATGCTTCCCATTCAGCTTTTTTATCAGGGAACCAATTTAAATCACCAAGTGGAAAACCACCATCAGCAGCAGTTAGAAGAGTAGCATTTGTGTAACTAAGATCTTCCGGTAATGGCCAAGTAACTCCAAAACGATCTCCATCAGGATCATATCCCCAATAAGAAGTTTCAATATTCGGATCGCGTAAATCTTTAATCCACTGAACCATTTCCGCAGGATTTCCTGCATTTACAAATCCCGGATCTAAATTCATAGTATTCATTTCACTCAAATATGGATAACCGGAATCATCATCAAACATTCCTTGTGTTCTACTATTCATAAATGGCTCACCTTCTAGACTATCGATGCTATTCCAATAATCCAATACTTCTTGTGTATAGAACCAGTTGTTATTATGTAGGTTTACAATTCTATCTGCTTCAGGATATCCTAGAGTATCTGTAAATAACAATGGAAGTTCTTCCATATTGAAAATACCAAAAGCCAAACCGTCTATGTCTTGTCCGGCTTTATCAGATGGGAATTCTCCCATACTGTGAATATTATAAAAGATATTATTATTGAAGTCAGCATTTACTTGCCACTCCCATTGAATTGGCCATTTTATTGAATTAACCATAGTATTATGTTCGAACTTTACATATTTCATTAGGTTTCTTTGACCTTGAAGTAAAAAACTATTAACATTAAAGAAAGTATTGTTTACCATTATAACGGTATCTTGATCAAAATTTTGGAAACTAATTCCTCTGCCATTCCATTGAGAAGTTGCATTTTCAACATTTCTGAAATAACTATTAATAATTGTTGTATTTGTATTAGAAGCCCATGACCCGATAGAAAGCCATAATCCCCATTCGAAATGTACTCCATCAAATAAATATTTTCCGTCATTCTTTAATAATTGAATTGTCAAAAATGTTTCACCTTGCCCTGTAGGCGGAGTAGCTTGAAAATAGATATTTTTAAACATAGCATCTCCCAAGCACTGGATATATAACCCCACCGTACTACCATCAGAAGCAATTCCAGAAGCAATAATAGGTGGTTTATGTCCGGCTTCCGGAGGATCAGCAATAATTCTTAAATCAAAATTTGCTGTCATTGTACCACTTAGGAAATAGATATTATCTTGCTCAAGTTTATAGTATCTATCCGGATTGTTTCTTTCTCCGGTTGCAGTAGTATCTCCAATTATGGTTTTATTGATTGCCCCAAATGGATCTCCGTTAATATTCTGAGGCACAATTACAGTATCTGCTTGCGCAAAGACACTTTGGCTTGTACTGAAAATTAGTACAAAAAAGAAAACTACATAAAATAATTTCCTCATAGTTTTGTCTCCTTAGTTAGTTAGTAGTATAATTAAGTCATCAGTTAATAGTGTTTTGTAATCTTTAATTTCTTTTACCTCCTTTTAATTAATAATTTTCTATTTTTACTGAATTCTATATCTAAGTCCAATATCTGCTGTGCTTCCATAATGCTGTTCTCTGATAGGATATTTTTCTCCAACATTAATATCCCTTTCTATTGATGCTGAAATATTGTTAAAGTTAGCCAGTAGTTCTAAACCTTCTATTGGTAATTTTTGTCTTAAAGAAATATCCCACCTAATATATTGGTCTGAAGTAGCACGAAGTCTTCTCCAAAAATTGTCTTGTTTAAAAATATCGTCTTGGTAAAGCATTGAAACTCTTGTAGAAAACCCTTTATAGTCAAAACCAATTGTAACATTTAGAATATTGTTTGGTTGGTTTAGTAATCTGTCAGTATAAAAAGTATCAATATTAGTTGTTTGAACCCAAGGAGGTTCATTTAAATATTGAGTTTCTATAATTGTTCTTGGGTATTTTGCTTCCGAAAAGGTATGAGTGTAGTTTATATTAAGTATCAATCCCTTTAGAACACCTGGTAAATACCAAAAGTGGGTTTGCCACTCAAGTTCTAGACCATAAAGTTCTGCCGGAAACTTATTATTAATCATTTTCTAAATTGTTTTTCCCGTTTCTGTATCAGGCAATCCATAATCAGCAGCATTTACTATTGAACCTATCCCAGCAGCGAATATTAAGTCTTTAATTTCCTTATAAAACCCTCCAATTGTGAGTAACCCGATTTCATTATTATAAATTGAAGCATAAACATCATAGTTTGTTGATTGTGATGGTTTTAGGAATGGATTATTCCAAAACACTGTTGTTAGTGTTCTGTTCCATGAAGGAATTATACTGTTAAAATTGGGTCTTGCTAATGTTTTGGTATAAGCAGCTCTAATATCAAACCAATCAACCGGTTTAAATTTTAGGTGAATCATTGGTAACCAATAGTTATTATTTCTTGTAGTAGTAGTATCAGTATAAGCGTACCCTATTTGTTCAAGAAGAGTTTGAGCATTTCCTCTTATACCATTGTAACTTGTTGAATTGTTTTCATAACGAACACCGGGTATTAATGTTATGTAACGTCCTATATTGATTTCCGACATAAAATAAGCTGCCGAATAATTTTCCTCACCTTTGTAATCATCTTTAATTGATTGATGATAATTATAAAAATATTGCCCTTCCAAAAGATCAGCGATATCATTCGCTAAGCCGGGATCAGGCATATTTCTTATAGTATAATTTCCACCGAGAAAATCTTCCGGGGCATAGTTCTCGTCAATAAACAAACTATACGGCAATCTGATGGAACCCAAGGGAGCTAAATCTTGCATCCAAGGATATGTTTCCAAAATCAAATTTATTCTTGAAGCAGGTTCTCCTCCACCCCAATGAATAGGCATCCATTCAACTTCTTTATCAAACTTTTTATTTAGAGTTTTATATTTACCCCCGGTTTTAAATAAAATTCTAAAATCGTCAGATAAATTAATTTTATATTCAAAGTTCAGATCGGTAGATAACTCAGATTCCCGTGTGTAAGATTTGGCTAATGTTATATCATATAAATAAGCTGAATTAATATCGTTAATTGTATAGCCCACAATACTATCAGGAGGAACTTCATATTTTAATCGGGTCTTATCAAAGGCATCCGGTTCATAGCCTCTGAATGTAACACTTCTCGGTGATTTGTTTTCTGAAAAAGCAAAAGAAACTCCTCCACTAACTTTTAGTCCTTCAAAACTGTTTTCACAACTAAGAGAGTTGTTCATTACGGTTAAATCGTTCTGTAAATCTTCAAGTGTATAAAAACGATCAACAAAAAACGGACGAATATTATCATATCTATTTAGGTTGTTCCTTCCAATACTGCTGATAAAATTGCTTAACTTAATTTTACCGTGCGGTAACTTATAATCCACAACAAAAGTTCCGCCATATCTATTTATGTCTCTGGAAATATCTCTTAAAAATAGATTCCCAATTGAAACATCAACTTCTTCAGGATTAACCGGAGAATTAAAATTTCTGTATTGCACATCCAGTTCATAGGAACTTCTATTTCTATTTTCCAGATCTATTTGTGCAAAAACACCAAGATTATTGTTAAAAAACCTATTGCTTCCACTTAAAACAAATTTATAATCTCCAAGTTCGTTTTTCAGACCATTATAACTTCCTTGGGCAAGAACATCCATATGAAATTCTTGAGGTGCTTCTCGTAGAATAAAATTTACACTACCGCCAATAACATCAGCTTCTTGATCAGGAAGGATAGCTTTAGTCAGTTCAATTCCTTCTAACATGTACGGAGATATCATGCTTAGATCTGTGCTTCTGTCATCACTGCCCGTAGAAGCCATTTTCACACCATCTACTTGAATTTTATTGTATTTTGGAGACAATCCTCTAACTACTATTTTGCTACCTTCTCCGCCATTTCTTATTAGGGAAACACCAGGGAGTCTTCCGACTGCCTCAGCAGCATTTGCATCGGGGATTTCTTGAATTTTTTTTGCAGATACAACATTTTTTATAGCACGTGCCGATAATTGCTGATTAATTGCAGCCATTTGAGCTTCTGCTTGACCAGTTACAACAATTTCCTCACCTTCAACCACAACATAGTTGAGATTAAAATTAATTTCTAAAGTTTTATTTTTCCGTACACTTACCTTAACTTCTTTATTCGAATAACCAAGATAACTGGCAACCAATGTATACTTGCCGACAGGAATATTTGTTATTCTATAGTTCCCTTCATAATCAGTTGCAGTACCTCTTGATGTTCCTTTAATAAAAACATTAGCTCCTATTAAACTTTCTCCTGTAAGTGCGTCTTGAATTGTTCCTTTAATATTACCTTGCTGTGCAAATAATTCATTATTAAACAGAACTATTATTACTATAACAGTAAAAGTTTTTATTAAATCTCTTATAACATTCATTCCTTTATCTCTCCTAAGAAAATTTTCTTACTAATATTTTATTACACGCTTTAAGATTTTTATTAAAGTGTTTTAGAAATGATTTTAGAATGTTCTTCTGCAATTTCAAGATGCATTTTCATAGCTTTAAAAGCACCTTCTGCATCTTTAGCTTTAATATGTTTAACTAATTTTGTGTGATATTTTAGAGCAGTATCATGTGCATATTCAACCTTTGCATAAACAATCATCCTAATTTTAGGCATAATATTAAAAATGGGTTCTACAATTACCGGTATCATTGGGTTTGATGTTGACTTAGCAATTATAAGATGAAAATTACGGTCTATTAATCCTTGCTTTTTATAATCACTGATATCACAATTTTTCAGATCAACCAAACTTTTTTGTAAGTGTTTTAAGTCATTAGAAGTTCTGTATTGAGCAGCTAACTTAGCAATGTTCGGTTCTAAAATTTTTCTAATTTCAATTATATGAGTTATATAATCTTTATCTAAATTTAGCTGCAAAAATAATCCCATTGAATTTACTGCATAAGAAGAACTTATCTCCTCAACATAAATACCACTTCCCTTTTTAATTCTAATTAGTCCTCTTGTACTTAGTTTCTGCAATGCTTCACGTAAAGAAGTTCTGCTTACAGCAAACATTTCGCACATTTCAATTTCTGTTGGAAGTTTTTCACCCGGAAGAAATCTTTTATTAATTATTGCGTTTTCAATCTTCTTTTCAATTTCTTCACTTAATGTTAAATCTTTTCCAACTTTTGGAAAAACATTCATAATATTCCTCCAGAATAATTAATTATATGTAATATGTATGACAAATAATTTAGCAAAAAAATAACAAAATTCACGGTTTCGATTTACTTGGTAATTTATAAATAGCCTCTGCAAATTTTATCCCCAAATCTATGTAGCCTTGAGAATTATAGTGCCACTTATCTGAGTAACCATAGTTATCAGTTGATGTAATAAGAACTGCGTTCAGATCGTTCTCAACAAAGTATTCTTGTTCATATCTAATAATATCACCGTACTTCCATACATTACCATTTTCATTATCACCTTGTTTTGAATCGGATATTCGTCCTATTGCAATTGGTAAATTATCGTATCTCAAAGAGGCTCTTATCAAATTCATAAGTTTTTTTAGATTTGCAGAATATCTTTTAGCAACAGCATAAGTATTAGTGGCATCACTTTCTCCTTGCATCCAAATTACTCCTGCAGTAATTAAAATATCTTCTTCACCATCTCCGTCAATATCTTTAACTGCTAGTGCATTTCTTAACGTTGCTAAAAAATGATCATATTGATTAATCCCATTGCTGTCTCTAAAATCCGGTTCCCAACATCCAAATATCCCAGCTGAAGAAGCATCAATAGAACTACCGTTTCTTGAATATTTTATAAGTGCTATGTTCTCACCTTTTTTTAATTCGGCAATCCTTTTCCCAAAGGAAAGCTCAAGACCAAATCTATTACTATAAAAATTAGATTTTCCATCAGACTTAAATCCTTCACCGTGTCCTGGTTGCAACTCCGCCCAAATTCCCAAACCTTTATCTTTTTTATAATCGAGTGTTGTATTTCCTTCAAATATCATCACATTTTTGAAAGGCTTTTTATACTTTAAAGGTAACTCATTTACATAACCATGTCCGGTCATATTTGATTGTCCGGCTAATATATAAAGAGTATATTTTTTTGCACTAATAGCGTTAGGCAGCAAGAACAAAGCAACTGCAAACCCACAAGCAACAAAGGCTGAAGTTTTCAATATTCTGTTTGAAAATATTTTATAGAAGAAGTATAACAAATTCATCATAAAATAATTTTTCTAAACTCTTTTACTTAATATTTCATTTTCATATTTCTTTACTTCATCTAACCAGGCAATACCCACCGGAACATTTTGCGTATAACAGAAATAATCCCAAACAGCACCTGACGGAAATGTTTTTAACTCCTCTAAAAGTGCTAAACGCTTTGTATAGTCTTCATCATTCTCAATTTTTCTTAATTTCTCGGTTGGTTCCAATAGAACACTTAGGAGAGCTTTTTGCATATTTCGTGTACCGGTTACCCAAGCTGCAATACGATTTATACTTGCATCAAAGAAATCTAAACCAATATGAACACGATTTAAAAAATTACCTCTCACAATTTCATTTGCAATAGCATGTAAATCATCAGATAATGTAACAACGTGATCACTATCCCAACGGACACCACGGCTAACATGTAAAAGTATTTCATCAAGATACTGAAGAACCGATGGAATTTTATCAGCTATTGATTCTGTAGGATGAAAATGACCGGCATCCAAACATAATAATACATCATTTCTAATCGCATATCCTAAATAATATTCATGCGAACCAACTACATAACTTTCAGAACCAATTCCAAATAATTTAGATTCAACCGAATCTAAAAGGTAATTTTTATCAAATTTTTCTTCAAAAATTTTATTTAGCGAATCCGTTAATCTTTCTCTTGGAGCTTTTCTATCAATTGGTGTATCTTTAAAACCATCCGGAATCCAAACATTATTTACACAAGGAGTTCCCATTGCTTTTCCCATAGCAGCAGCAATTTCTCTGGTAGCTTTTCCATGTTCAATCCAAAATTCGCGTATCTTTTTATTATTACTGGCAATAGTAAATCCATCTCCAGCTAAAGGATGTGAAAAAAAAGAGGGATTAAAATCTAAACCGGCTGTATTTTCTTTAGCCCAGTCAATCCATCGGCTAAAATGTTTAGGTTGTACTTCATTGCGCTCAACTTTTTTACCTTCATTCTCCAGATAAATTGCATGTAAATTTAGCCTGTGTTTACCCGGTAATAAACTATAAGTCTTTTCAAGATCACTTCTAAGCTCATCCGCGTTTCTTGCTTTTCCAGGATAATTTCCAGTAGTCTGAATGCCCCCGCCACTTAATTCTGCATCAGCGGTTTCAAATCCACCAACATCATCACCCTGCCAGCAATGTAGACTTATAGAGACATCTTCTAGCTTTTTTAATGCTTTTTCAGTATCAACACCCAACTCTCCGTATTGATCACGAGCAAGCTGATAAGATTTGTTAATAGAGTCTCTCATTTGCATTATAGTTCCAACTAAATTAGTTTTTAAGTCGGTGTAAATTCAGTAAAGGGAATATTATGTGGATATAAAAACGGGGGATCTAAAATTATTATATCCACATTAGAAGTAACAAAAAACTATTTAAATTGATGAAATTATAGGTCCTCAATACAGCTTCGCCAATTCACTTACATGAGTACTAATAATTTGCATTTAATAATTACACATAAGAGAAAAAAAATACAATGGCTAAAGTGGGACTTTTTTTATACTTTTTGGCACTACCTATTAATTTTATAATTACTTAAGTAAGCCTTAATTGTATTTGTTTTTTAAAAAGTTAAATGGAAAAGACCAATTTATTTTTTTAAATTACTGCATAAAATGATACAAACAAAATATTCAAAATTCGACTACCTTAATATTTCTGCCTCAGATGATGTTTGGGGACTTTATGTAATTGGAGCTGGTCTTGCAGACATTCCACCGCATACAAATTATCCTCCGACAAAACATCCCGCTAACTATATGTTTAATTGGGAAAATGGGAGAACACTACCAAGCTTTCAGCTCTTGTACATTACAAAGGGAGAAGGATACTTTGAAACCAAAGAAATAAAGAAATTAGTTGTTAAGGAAGGAACAATAATATTTGTTTATCCTAATGTTTGGCATAGATACTGCCCGAATAAAAATACAGGATGGAAAGAGTATTGGATATCTTTTAACGGTGAATTACCAAAAAAACTTTTAGACAATAATATATTACAATTAAATAAACCTGTTTTAGATATTGGATTGGATGAAACAATTATTGGTTTGTACAATCAAATTCTTGATTTAATTGAAAATGAAGCTATTGGATTTAGAGAAATTATGGCCTCGTTAACTTATCAGATTATTGCTCAAATTATATCTGCAGAAAAAAGGAAACAGTTTGGCGGAAAAAATATTGAAAAAATTATTTTAAAAGCTAAAATTTATTTGGGAGAGAATGTTTCGAGAAATATAAACTTTCAAGAACTGGCTAAAGAATTAAATGTTGGTTACTCGTGGTTTAGAAGAATGTTTCAACATTACACCCAACTACCACCTTCACAATATTTCCAACTCCTTAAACTTAATAAGGCTAAAACTTTACTTGTTGGAACTACTATGCAAATTTGTGAGATATCAAATTTATTGGGATTTGAATCTCAATATTATTTTTCCAAATTTTTTAAAAAACGAACGGGAGTTTCCCCATCTGCTTGGAGAAGATCTTATCAAAGTATAGGGAGAAAATAATTTTAACAATTGATTAATTCCTAAAAAACTAAAACGAAAAACAGCTACAAAAAGAGCAACAAAAACCTATATATTTTTTAATCAAAGAAAGACCAATTTAGAGTTTTGAGCAAGGGCATAAAAAATATAGTTAAGATTTTCTTAGAATTTATAAAAA
>JAJRZB010000241.1 GCA_024275455.1 Bacteroidota bacterium
ATTGATTGATTGATTGATTAGATTTTGGGCTCATTGCAATACTCCTATTTTAATGAATGGGGTTTGTAAGTGCTCATCTATTTAAATATTAAGCAATTTCATTATTAGGATAACTGTTGGAATTAATAAACAAAAAATATATAAAACTTTCAACAGAATAATTTTTACTGTTTAAGTTTTTCTAAAATATAAGTGAATCCGCTATAAAAAGGTCAAACTTGTTATTGCGAGGAGTTTTACCCCGCCCGCCGTTTTTATTGGCGGGTAGAATTCAGCACAAAATCAACAGATTACTTCGGCAATCCGTCAGCTGACGGAACGCCTCGTAATGACTTATATAACCTTTATATATTAGACTCATAAGTGTTGTAACAGTAAAATATTTTCTCCGCCGATTACAAATCGACGTTACGTAACTCTGGCATGTCAGCTGACAAGGCATGTTTTTAATTCTGAGAAAACTGGATTTTTAATTTTATACAATTTACCGGAGTAATACCATCTTCTTGGTTTTTATTAAACCACCTATTTTTAGCTGATAAAAATATACCCCGCTTGAAATGTTTTTTGCATTAAAATTTACTTTATAACTACCTGGCTGTTGTTGTTTGTTAACAAGGGTTGTAATTTCTCTACCTAAAACGTCGATAATTTTTAACGTTACACTAACATTGTCATTTCGACCGTTGGACGAAATCTTATTGTCCTCAAGATTTCTCGTCGTTTCACTCCTCGAAATGACATTAAATGTAGGGATTGTAAACTTGATTGTTGTTGTTGGATTAAAAGGGTTAGGATAATTTTGATACAATTCAAAGTTTTGCTGGATTTTATTTTTTAATTCTTTTACACTTACCGGTAAATCCGTAAAGTTACTTTCATAGAACTTTTTTACTCCTCTTGCATATTCTTTTGCTACTGTTACTGAGTTTAGAGGACTATCTCCTCTGCCCACAATAAAAGCATAAATTAATTCTATTGGTTTTTCTTTTTCTAACAAGAAGGGTCCTGTTGAATTTATGAACCGCCAATCAGTCCTTGTTTCATTTAACCAGCCTTCACCGGCTACAGGGTCACCTGAAAACATATATTTTGTATTTATTGTATCAACCGCATTTCCTAAAGAATCTTCATTACCCCATCTAAAATTCCTTAAATCTATTTTAGCACCCTCTTTATCTAATCCGCCTATTAAGTAATAACGTATCTCATCTTTAGTATAAGGTCCCCAATGTCTAAAAAATGAATATGACGAGGTCATTCCAATAATTTTACTGTTTTCTATTGTTTTCTGTCCAAGAAATTTCCCTCTCATAACTGTAGCTGTTTCAGAATTATTTTTAATGATGGGACCTTGCAATAAAGAAACTAAAAATGAGGGTGGATTATTTCCATAATATCCTTCATCTTCATTTATTTTATAACCAAAAGTAGCATTAAGCAAAGTATCACAACCCGTTAAATCACTACCATAAAAACCAATATCATGATCAGCAGCAGCTCCAAAATAGACTGAATCCAAAACTTCATTGTGTCCTACATTTTCTACGATATAACTAAAGAAGATCACATTGTTAAGTGGATTATTTCCTTCTGTATTGTATGCAAATACGGTTTGTTTTATTTCAATTCCTAAAGGCGAACTGCTCTTGAACTTTCTCTCATTTACTGGTTTCCCATCATTAAAAACAGTATAGGCTGTAAAATCACCAAGCAAATCGGGTCTGTCTTCATCTTCATCCCATTCGCCGTTACTGTTTAAATCAACCGGGTTATAAACACCGTCATTATTGCCATCATAAAAGAAGGCACCCATATTAACAGCATCTTTCCAATTTTGCCACTGTTCTCCAAAAGGTTCATCGGTTGAGCTAACTATATAAAATTTATTTTTTTCATTATTAGAGTCATCCCCGTATTTACCGGGTAAATAATCACCGTAACCTTCCGAGTGAAAAACTGCATTACTCCAAACAGTATCTTCGGATTTACCTGAAATAAAAAATCCGGAAGACCAAAGAAATCCTACACTATCAAATTTTCCTCCACCATTTACTGTCCCGGTTATTCCATCGTTAATAAGAGGTAAGGTTATATTATTTACATCAACTATTGTTGTATCTAAATGCTGAGCATAAACGTTATAAAAGCATAGATATAATAATATTATTGTTCTTATAAAATTCATATTTCCCTCAACGTTATTTCAAAACACTAAATATCTTCGTTGCAAAATATTGATATGTTTCTAAAGAATAAATATATAATCCGGAAGATAAATTGCTTGCATCATAAGAAACTGTATGGGTTCCTTTCTCCATTTTCTTTTCTAATATTGTATATATCTCTTTACCAAGTATATCATATATTTTTATTTTCACAAAATTGTTTTCCTTTAACTGAAAAGAAATATTTGTTAATGGATTAAACGGATTTGGATAAGTATTAAATAATTTGTTTTCATAATTATTCGTTTCATTATTTTCTATTTCCTTGTTTAGACCAGAATATTTAATACACTTTTAAAAGGTTTTGGGCGACTCAACATCAATATTACCAAATGCGGAAAGCGTGTAACAAACAGCTGGATCAAATCTTGAATTTCCTACGATTACACCGTGATCAACATATGATGTGGTTTCGGCATCTAGTATTGCAAGTAATAAATAAGGATCCCCATCTATTGATCTATATAGTTTGTATCCACCCAAACCAACTTCTGTATTTGGGTTCCAAGATATTGTAGGATTACCGCCAACAGGACCTGCAACACTTAAACCTGTTGGTATTGAAGTTAACTGGCATGGTTCAGTACCATTAAGTGCATAATCTATAAATCTTCTTGTTTGACCTGTAACTTCTTCCCAAACAGGATCTGAGACTGATTCTGGATCATTACCCCAATAAAATTTTAAAGACGGAAGTTCAAATTTTATAATTATATCTCCTGATTGAAATGAACCACAACCAGTTTGATAATAATTACAATCGGCTACATCCCAGTAAAAATAAAAAGTCTCTCCATTATAATCTGGATCTTCCCCATAATACTCAACCCTAATTTCTAATAACCCAGGAATAAACTCATTGGTTGGATCACTATGAGGGGATGAATATATAATAAAACCATAACCACTACCACTATATTCTCCATAAATCTCTTGACTTTTAGGGCTTATTGATGAAATTTCATAATTACAATTGTTAATAGGCATAATAAATCCATCACCAACTAAACTTAAAGTAAATATAGTTAGATCATTTGCACCTACATTTTCTGTCCATAACTGTATCTCTTTATCTGGAAATAGTGTTGTGTTTTGAGCAATTATAAAATTTTGAAAAGCAAATAATAATAGAGTTAAATTAATGAATGAATAATTGATTGATTGATTAGATTTTGGTTCATTGTAATACTCCTATTTTAATGAATGGGGTTTTTAAATGCTCATCTATAAAAATATTAAGCAATTTCATTATTAGAATGCTTTGCATAACCAATAAATGGCTGTCATTCCGGCATGCTTTAAGCCGGAATCTCATTAAAATGAATAGATTCCGTGTAAAAACATCACGGAATGACAATTTCTGAGAGGTTATTCAAAGCCTTCTATTAGGACAACTGTTGGAATTAATAAACAAAAAATATATAAAACTTTCAACAGAATAATTTTTACTGTTTAAGTTTTTCTAAAATATAAGTGAGTCCACTATAAAAAGGTCAAACTTGTCATTGCGAGGAGTTTTACCCCGCCCGCCGTTTTTATTGGCGGGTAGAATTCAGCACAAAATCAACAGATTACTTCGGCAATCCGTCAGCTGACGGAACGCCTCGTAATGACTTATATAGCCTTTATATATTAGACTCTTAAGTGTTGTAACAGTAAAATATTTTCTCCGCCGATTGCAAATCTATGTTACGTAACTCAGATATTTCTACCGACAAGTTGGATTTGTCCTCTCAAAAAAACATTTAGGTCTCATCACTAATTTTCTTGTTTTATTTGGCAGAAATTACAATTATTCAATTTTAAACTTCTTATTAAAACAACACTGTTTGGTTATTTATTATTTGAAAATTGGGATTTATTTGAGAATTGAATTTTACTATTTGTTATTTCCAGTTAATCCGGGTTAAGTTCTTCCAAATCTTTTATCAAATTCAGTAAGCGGGATTTTAACAATTATAGGTCTTCCGTGGGGACAAACATAAGGCATACTTGTTGCAAAAAGCTGGTCGACTAAAATTCTCATTTCACGTTCGGTTAGCTTATCACCTGCTTTAATTGCCGCTTTGCATGAATATGATTTTGCAAGGTTGTCTCTTTGTTCAAGATGTTTCTCGGTTTCGTTAGTTTTGTATTCTTCCAAAATCCCTTGAAATGTTTCTACTTCCGTTCCGACTTTAACATCTCCGGGAACCCCGTCAATTACAACAACATTTATTGAAAAGAATTTTAAAGCAAAGCCCAATTTTGTTAAATGAGGTTCAAGTTCTTTTACAAGTTGATAATCCGCCGGATCGAGCTGCAGAGTTTGAGAGAACAGCAATTGCTGGGTAAAAGGTAAATTTGCCGAAAAAGAATTAATTGCTTTTTCGTAAAGAATTCTCTCGTGAGCTACATGTGCGTCAATTATCATTAACCCGCTTTTTATTGGGGTTAAAATATATTTATTATGAAGAGCAACTACAAAAGTAGTATCTTGTTTAGGAGTTTCTTCTTCACTAATAATTTCATTGCTTGGAATATGGTAAATTTCGGTATTCCTGCTTTCATCAAAAGGGTGTTCCGAAAAATCTTTAGGAGCTGATTTTTTAATATCTTTATTTAGCGAGTTGAACAGCAAATCAATTTCACTTTCCGAAAATGATTTTGGCTTTGGAGAGGTTGTTTGTTGTCCTCCAACAAAATTCGGTCTATCAGTAAAATCATTTTGTTGTGAAGGGTTAGAATATTTATTTACCAACTTATCAGTTGAACTGTTTTCATCAAATTCAATATTCGGTATTAAATCGTAGTGACCAAGACTTTTTTGTGCAACGGCTTTAACAAAGTTGTAAATGTTTTTTTCATCATCAAATTTAACTTCCAATTTTGAAGGATGTACATTAATATCAATTTTTTTAGCGTCAAGTTCTAAAAATAACACAAAGAACGGATAATCCCCTTTTTCCAACAAATGATCGTATGCCTTAAACACTGCATGATTTATTGATTTGTTTGTTACATATCTTCCGTTGATATATAAATACTGCTCACTCTTACTTTTATTTAAGAATGTTGGTTTAGAGATATAACCGGTAATCGAAATGTATTCCGTAATTTCTTCCACTTTAATTAATGCATCTAAGATATTATCGGCAAAAACCGATTGCATTCTTTCATCCCTGGTACCGGCATCAAATTGAAAAACCAGATCATCATCGTTCCAAAATTTAAAACTTATTTCGTTATTGCTAAGAGCTATTTTTTTAAATGTATCTATCAGATGTTTTAGTTCGGTTGCATGAGACTTTAGGAAATTTCTTCTCGCCGGAGTATTATAAAAAAGATTTTTAACAGAGATTGACGTTCCTTTGGCAAAACTGCCTTTTTCAATTTTCATCTCATCATTTTCAACTTTTATAAATGTACCAATATCAGAATCTTCAGTTTCAGTTTTTAACTCAAAAATACTTACCGAAGCAATTGAACTTAAAGCTTCACCTCTAAAACCGAAAGTGTTTAATTCATTTAAATCATCCAAAGAACTTATTTTACTTGTTGCATGACGTTGTAAACTTAGAACCGCATCTTCTTCATTCATCCCTATTCCGTCATCCACAACTTGTACCAACACTTTTCCCGCTCTTTTGATGAATACTTCAACATTTTTTGCTCCTGCATCAATCGCATTTTCAACAAGTTCTTTTAAAACGGATTCAGGTCGTTGAACCACTTCTCCGGCAGCAATTTTGTTTGCTATATTATCGGGTAATATTTTTATTTTATTGGATTTCATAGATTTTTTAATTGCAGAAAAATACTAAATTATTTGGACTTTTTTCTTCGGATGTAGTGAAATACTATAAACTCATTATAGTCATTTTTATCTACAACATTCCAAATCCGCTTATTAATTTTAGGGAAAAATTTATCTCCCTCAAATTCATTTTTCATTCTCGAAATTATCATTTCTTCCGCATGTTTTATTGCATTCCTGTAAATTATACTTCCGCCGGCAATAAATACTTTTTTATAATGATTTAATCGTAAATACTTATAAGCCAAGTAAAGTGATTTGAACTGTAGGACATTCGGATTGTTAGAAAATTTCTTATTGGAATTAGAGATAATAATATTCAACCTTTTTTCTAAAGGACTTTTTAGATTTTCAAATGTTTTTCTGCCAAAAATAACAGGGTAACCCAGAGTAGATTTTTTAAAGTGCTGTAATTCTTCTTTAGATTTCCATGGAATTTTATTCTTATTTCCAATCACTCCGTTGGGAGAAAGAGCAGCTATTATAATTCGATGTAGATCGGTTTTTATTTTGGAACTTACCAAGGTTTTGGGATATTTAAACTTTCTAATTTTTCTTCAAATTCAATACGCTCTAAACTTTTAACTAATTTATCATCTTTCATTTTTAACCAACCGAATTCTGTTGCCAACTGAGTAGCTTCTTTATTTTTATTATTGGCTATTAAACTTAACAGTTGTAATTCCAATTTTGAGAATGATTTGGAATTCATTCTGTAATCTTCAAAAGCTTCCCAAGCCAGAGGCACCCATTTTTTTACAATCTCATTTCCGATTATTTCAGCATATTTTCTTATTTCCAACTGTGCATGTTTATCCATTCTCAATCTTAAAAAATGAAGCAAATTATGCAGATCAATTTTCCAATATGCTTCTGTATAAGTGGAAAGAGGTAGGTCTTTTCTAGCCTGTTCTCTTGCCACCCCTTGTTCTATCCTCTTATTATAAATATTCCATATATTCGAATGTAATTTTTCTTCTTCATTACTTAACTTAATCCCCTCTTCAATTTCAAGATATCCTTCACTTCCTTGTTTATTTAATGATGATTGAAGTCTCCATTTTTCAGGATTGGTTTTTACAGCTTGGTCAATGGCAATAGAATATCTGGTTGAATATTCGTTAACATTTGCTGTTCTATGTCTTATCCATTGTCTCCAAGCATCCATGGGAACTCTAACGTGCAATTTAATTTCGCACATTTCAAACGGTGTAGAATGATGATGTCTCATTAAATATCTGATTAATCCTCTATCCTGACTAACCTTTTTAGTACCCGAGCCATACGAAACACGAGCTGCTTGAACTATCGACTGATCCGAGCCCATATAATCCACAACGCGAATAAAACCGTCATCCAAAACTTTAAAAGGTTTCCCAAGTATATTATCTAATGTTTCTACATGAACCGGTTCTAATTTTTCAAATTGTTTTTCAGTATTCATTCTAAACCAAGTTTTTTTAATTCGTTTATTATATTATTTTTGGTTACAAGAAGATCTTGCGAAATTATCTTCACTTCTCCTAACACTGGCATAAAATTAGTGTCCCCCATCCATCTTGGAACCAGATGAAAATGTAAATGAGTATGAATTCCGGCTCCGGCAGCTTGACCAATATTAGCACCAAAATTAAATCCGTGTGGTGACATTATATTATTCAAAGCTTCGATTGCTTTTTTATTCAGGAACATTATTTCATGTATTTCTTCATTGCTTAGCTCTAAATAATCGGCCAAATGTCTATAAGGAATAATCATTAAATGACCACTATTATATGGATAAAGATTCATCATTATAAACGAATATTTTCCCTTGTAAACTATTTGGTAGTCATTATCATCTATGTTTTTCGATTCGGCATTACAAAAAACACATGCGTCATTTTCATTTGCATCTTTAAATGACTCAATGTAATTTGACCGCCATGGTGACCATAGTTTTTCCACTTCTTCTCTCTAATAATTTGATTAAAGGAGGCTTTTGCAAAAAATATTATAACTTAAAAATTATTTCCAGATATTAAGAAAAGAGAATAATTGCTAAATCTATTTTTACTATGCCTCTTTTTGTCAGGTTATTAAAAAATGTAAAAGAGGTTGTTTCAATAAAGATAACAACCTCTTAGTAATTATTAGTTTAGCAATAACAAAAAGAATAGTTTTTATTCTTCTTCTTTCGCTTTATTATATTCTTCAATTATCTTTGCTTCTACATCTTTGGGAACAGGTTCATAGTGAGAAAATTCTCTTGTATGAATACCTCTACCGGAAGTTAAGCTTCTTAATTGAGTTGAATATTTATATAAATCGGCTAAAGGAATTTTAGCTTTAATAATTTGAAAAGGTCCTTCAGCATCCATTCCGGAAATTTTTCCTCTTCTACTTGAAACATCACCCATTACATCACCCATAAATTCCTCGGGGACCTTAATTGTAACATCATAAATAGGTTCTAATAATACAGGTTTGGCAGCAAGGAATCCTTTTTTAAATGCTTGAGATCCGGCAATTTTAAAAGATACTTCATCGGAATCTACATTATGGAAATTCCCATCAAATAAGGTTACTTTTATATCTACAACTCTGCTTCCTGTCAGAATACCTTTCTCCATAATTTCATTTATTCCTTTTTCAACTGCAGGAATAAATCTTCCTGGGATAACACCGCCAACAATTGCATTTACAAATTCAAATCCACTGCCTTGCGGTAATGGTTCCATCTTTAAAAATACGTGACCGAATTGTCCTCTACCACCAGATTGTTTTTTGTGCTTATATTCTGCACTTTCAACAACTCCTCTTATTGTTTCTCTATACGGAATACGAGGTTCACCTAAATCTACTTCAACTTTATATCTATCTTTCAGCATTTTAACTGCTAAAGATAATTGTAATTCACCTTGTCCGGAAATAATAGTTTGAGATAATTCAGGTTCGTATTTTACATCTAAAGTAGGATCTTCTTCATGTACAGTATGCAATCCTGTAGAAATTTTATCCTCGTCGCCTTTAGATTTTGGAATAACAGCACCTCTAATTACAGGATTCGGAAATTCTATATGAGGCAAAATTACTCCTAATTCCTTACTACAAAGTGTATTATTGGTATGAGTATCTTTTAATTTTACAACAGCACCAATATCACCCGCAAGGAGTTTGTTTACTTCTTTTCTGTTATTTCCATTTAGAATAAAAAGTTGTCCAAGTCTTTCACTTTTACCACGTTCTTCATTAACTAAATCCATTCCGGGAGATAAAGTACCAGAGTAAACTTTAAATACTGAAAGTTCTCCAACATGTTCCTCTGACATTGATTTAAAAACCAACAAAGCAGGCTCACCGGATGGGTCACATTTAATTTCTACTTCCTCATCAGAATTATTTTTTTTAGCAACAGGTGCTTTTCTATCAACCGGGGAAGGTAAATATTCTACTACAAAATCAAGAAAATCAAAAAGTCCGGCTGCTTTTTGAGCAGAAACTGCAAATGCAGGGATTAACGTTCTAGCTATAATTGCATTTTTTAAACCTCTAGAAAAATCTTCGTTACTTAATGTACCTGCTTCAAAAAACTTTTCCATTAAATCTTCTGTTGATTCAGCAACTTTTTCAACTAATTCTTCCCTTAATTTTTCGGCTTTCTCTTTTAATTCCGCCGGGATTTCTTCTTCCGTCACTTTCTTAGATGCAGGA
>JAJRZB010000242.1 GCA_024275455.1 Bacteroidota bacterium
CCTCCCCAACCAATAACTAATATCTCAGCATCTTCATCACCTTCAATTTCAAGATCGGGAATTGTATTAACCATTTTTTGAATTTTTTCTTCTCTAAGTTTAATCATTTCAAAATGGTTATCGGGATCATAACTAACATCCCCTGTAATATTAGCTTTTTCCAGACCACCAATTCTATGTTCTAAACCCGGTGTACCAGGAACAGCCCAAGGTCTGGTTAAGTTTTCATCTCTCGAGTAAGCTTGGAAATTTTCTGCATCGGTATAGAATTTAACCGGAATCTCAGGAATAGAATCCGGTGAAGGAATATTCCACGGTTCAGAACCGTTTGCAAGATATCCATCTGTTAAAAGAATTACAGGACTCATATAAGTTAAAGCTAATCGAGAAGCTTCTACCGCCATATGAAAACAGTCACTTGGGGTAGCGGCAGCGACTACTGCAACAGGAGATTCACCGTTTCTGCCATACATAGCTTGGAGCAAATCTGCTTGTTCCGTCTTAGTTGGCAACCCAGTACTTGGTCCTCCTCTTTGGACATTAACTATAACAAGAGGAAGTTCCGTCATTACAGCTAAACCGGTTGCTTCTGTTTTAAGAGCTAATCCCGGACCACTTGTAGTTGTAATGGCAAGATTACCGCCAAAAGCTGCACCGATTGCCGAGGAAATACCTGCAATTTCATCTTCAGCTTGAAAAGTTTTAACACCAAATTCCTTATACTTACTAAGATATTGCAAAATATCAGAAGCAGGGGTAATAGGATAAGAACCTAAAAATAATGGTAGGTTAGATTTTACAGATGCAGCAACAAATCCTAATGCGGTTGCTTCGTTTCCGGAAATATTTCTGTAAATTCCGGGTTTTAATTTTGCAGGTTCAATTGTATAACGAGTCGTAAACCTTTCCGTAATATCCCCAAAATTATAGCCTGCTTTAAGAGCTTTTTCATTTGCATCAATAACTTCAGGTTTGCTTTTAAATTTATTTTCGATCCACTCTATTGTTTGCTCAATAGGTCTGTTATAAAGCCAATACATCAATCCCAAAGCAAAAAAGTTTTTGCTTCTTGCTTTATCTTTTTGACTTAAAGGACTTTCGGCTAAAGCATTAAAGGTAAGAGTAGTAATAGGAATATCCATTACTTCATACCCATTTAGTGAACCGTCTTCTAACGGATTTTCTTCATAACCGGCTAACTTCAAATTCTTTTTATCAAACGCATCTGAATTTACTATTATTGTGCCTGATCTTTTAAGTTCCGGTAAGTTCTTTTTTAAAGCTGCAGGATTCATTGCAACCAATACATCAGGAACATCTCCAGGTGTGTGAATATCATTACTACTAAAATGTAATTGGAAACCACTAACACCATAAAGTGTTCCGGCAGGAGCACGAATTTCAGCAGGATAATCAGGTAGTGTACTTAAATCATTACCGACAACAGCAGTTGTATCACTAAACTGTGTACCAGTAAGCTGCATACCGTCACCTGAATCACCGGCGAATCTTACTGTTACTTCATCGATATGTTCTTCGAGAACTTCTCTTACTTCTGACATTTATTTACCAATCTAATTAATGGAAATTATTTAGTTAAGAAAAAATATGAAAGGTATTATGATAAACCAAACAAATTATCAACTATTTTATCCCATCAATCATTTCGAGAAATTCCTCGGCATTAACAAAACCTGTTATTCTTTTTACTTCTTTGCCATTGGAATCGATAATCAGAACTGTTGGCATGCCCTTAATATTGAATTTTTTCCTTACTTTTTCTGTTTCATCAGATAAAGTTTTTGTCATATCTACCTTAAGATTTGTAAAATCTTTAGAAGCTAAAATCACCTTATCATTAGAAAAAGTAAGGGCGTCTAATTCTTTACACGGAATACACCAGTCTGCATAAAAATCTATAATCATTTTTTGATTATTATCGAGTGCCGATTCATAAGTTGATTCTGTATAATATTCCCAATCTATCGATTTTTTTTCTGTTGGATAAAGCATATAAGCTCCAACAAAAACTAAAAGGGCAGTAAATAGAATTTTAAAAACTTTGAAACCGAATATTTCGTTAGCCTTTTTATCCATAAAGAAAAGAATAATTCCGGCAATAATCATGAATACAGGTAGTAGATATTTAACAACCTCTTTAGGTAACAATGGTTCCGCAAAATAAATTGCCATTCCCAATAAAATAAATCCAAAAATATGTTTAACTGCATCCATCCAAAAACCGGCTCTTGGAAGGTTTTTAATTTTACCTGAGAATAATGCAAGAACTAAATATGGAAGTCCTAACCCAACAGCCATTACAAAGAAAAGTCAAAATCCGTAATATGGGTCACCTTTTGCCGCTACATAAGTAACCAAACCAATTACAAACGGACCAATGCAAGGAGCTGCAACAATACCCATTGTTAGTCCCATAAAAAATGCTCCTAAAAAACCGGATTTAGCTCCACCGGCTTTTGCAACAAGAGAGTCGGGCAATTTAAATTCATAAACTCCGAACATGCTTAGTGAAAGAACTATAAAAATCAAAACAATGAACATTATTACAATTGGATTTTGCATTAAAGTCCCAAATATTGCTCCGCTCAAGGCAGTAATTACTCCCACTACAGAATACGTAAGTGCCATTCCAAGGACATAAAACAATCCCATTAAAAACAACCTTGAGGTTTTACCTTCGCTTTGACCGCCGAAGAAACCAATTGTAATAGGAATTAATGGATAAACACATGGTGTCAGGTTGAGAGCTAACCCTCCTAAAAAAACTATAATAAGAGTTAAAAACAATCCGCTCTTTTCTAATTGATTTGCAAGTGAATCACCACTTTCACTTACCTGTGATACATTAGCATATTCTAAGTTCAGAGTACTAAAAATCTCGCTATTAATTTCTTGAATCTGCTCGGATTTATCAACAATATTTATGGTAATTGTATCAACTATTGTTTCAGGAGCCATACAAGTGGCATTGTTACAGCCTTGGTAGGTAAATTCAGCAATAATCTTCTTTTCCCCAAGTTCTGTATTCTTAGGTATCTTAATTGTTGTACCTATAAATACTTCTCCTTCAAAAACAGATAGTGGAATATCGGAAATATCTAATTTAATATCTTCAGCTTCAGGATATATTAAATTACTTTTTTGCATTGAAAAGTTGGAGCTTAATTTTAATTCAGTAGGAATTAGAAAATCTTCTTTAGGTTTGTTAGAATTAATGTGCCAACCGTCTTTTACATTTATTTTAAACGCTAATTTAATTTCACCTTCCGGCTGGATTTTATCAAATGATTTGTAAGTATTAAACTCTAATATTTTTTCTTGCTCAAATCCAAATTGCCCAAATGAATTTGTCCAGAGAAAAATCAGCAGACTAAAAATTGAAATGTATATGTACTTGAATTTCATAAAAATACTCCGATCTAATATTCTTTAATTATAAACTATAATTAAGACCTAACTTAAATTCTATCTTAATTATCAAATTAAAACTTGGTTTAATAGCCATTAGTTAGTGAAAATTTTTATTATGGTATGTACCATAATTTCAAAAACCAAATCAGAATTTATTGATTTTAATTCCGCCAGCCTTGCACAATTGGAAATCTACGACCGTAACCGAAAGCTTTTTTAGTAACTCTAAGAACCGGTGCAGCTTGTTTCCTTTTAAATTCATTTCTATCAACCAACCTTAATACTTTTCTAACGATTTCCGTATCACCGATAATTGTTTTAATTTCATCAAATTCTTTGTACTCTTCAAGATATAGTTTTAATATTCTGTCTAAAACTTCGTAAGGTGGAAGTGAATCTTGGTCTTTTTGACCCGGACTTAATTCAGCGGAAGGTGCTTTATCAATAATTTTTTGAGGAATAATTTCTCTTTCCCTATTTATAAAATTTGCAATTTCATAAACTTCTGTTTTATAAACATCTGCAATAATTGCCAAAGCTCCGTTCATATCTCCATAAAGAGTTGCATAACCAACTGACATTTCCGATTTATTTCCCGTAGTACAAAGTAAATAACCAAACTTATTAGAAAGCGCCATTAAAATTACACCTCTAATCCGTGCTTGCAGATTTTCTTCCGTAACATCTTTTTGTAATCCTTTAAATGATGGTTCTAAAACTACATTGAATTCCTTAAACACAGACTTGATAGAAATTGTTTCCGATGAAATGCTCAGGTTCTCTATTAATAATTTAGAATCCGTAATACTACCCTCACTAGAATACTCTGAAGGCATTAAAACCACGTGAACATTTTCCCTTCCAAAAGCTTCGGTTGCAATATATGTTACAAGTGCAGAATCAATTCCGCCGCTTAATCCTACTAATGCTTTCGTAAACCCGGTTTTACTCGCATAATCTTTTAATCCTAATACCAAAGCATCAATAATTTCTTTAGCATAAGAGTCTTCTATATCTACCACTTCTTCATAATCTTTTTTCGTATCAAACACAAAAAAATCTTCTTTAAAATTTTTACCTATTCTAACTAATTTACCTTTGTTATCTAAGCAAAGGCTTGCTCCATCAAATATTAAATCAGTTTGCCCGCCAACGCATGACACATAAGCTAAAGGTAATTTATTTGTTTTTGTAAGAACCGAAAGCATTTCCTTACGCTCTTTTCTTCTACCATAATGATATGGGCTTGCTGATATATTTATTAAAACTGTTGATCCCTTATCCACTAATCTTTGCACCGGGTCTTTTTCGTAAAGTCTTTGTTTCCAGTAATCAGCATCATTCCAAATATCTTCGCAAATAGAAATTCCCAAACGTTCTCCTTTAAACTCAACCACGTGAACATCTTTTGCCGATTCAAAATACCTTACTTCATCAAATACATCATAATTAGGAAGAAGGGTTTTGTGCTGAACAAACTGAATTTTTCCATCATAACAAAATACAGCGGAATTGTAAACCCCGGTACCAACATTATCAAATTCTTCCGTTATTGTTCCAAAAATTAACCCTACATCAGAAGTTTGTTCTGCTATTTCAATTGTTGATTTAATTACCGCTTGCCGGAACTCCTCTTTTTCAATTAAGTCCTGAGGTGGATAACCGCATAAAACCAACTCAGGCAAAATCACTAAATCACATCCTTGCTCAATTCCTTTCTTGTATCCATCAATTATTTTAGATTTGTTATACTTAATTTTTCCAATAATAGGATTTACCTGGCACAAGCCAATTTTCATTTTTACCTCAGAATAAGAAATTTATCTTGTGAAAAATATGTAACTCTGTTAGTTTATACAATAAATTAAAGTCAGCTATGCGTCATTTAATAATAAAATTGAATTTATCAATGAAAAAGATACTATTTATTCTAATAATTATTGTATTCGTTTCATCATGCAGTAAAAAAGAGCATGATACTCTTATTATCCAAAGTAAATTTTTACCTTCTGAGGATACAGTTTTAGTATTTACTCCGGCAAATTATTCACCCGAAGAAAAATATCCGCTAGTTATTCTTTTGCACGGATGGAGCGGAAATTATAATCAGTGGAATTCAATAACAAATCTTCAGCAGTTTGCTGATGTTTATAATTTTGTTATTGCTTGTCCCGATGGATTTTATGATTCTTGGTACATAAACAGTAACAAAATGCAGTTCGAAGATTTTTTCGAAAAAGATTTTTTAACAAAGTTAAAATCGGAATACTCACTTGACACTAATAATTTCTTCATAACCGGATTAAGTATGGGCGGGCACGGTGCAATTACTTTATTTTTGAAAAATCCCACTACTTTCAAAAGTGCAGCTAGTACCAGTGGCATTTTAGATTTAACTCAGTTTCCGGATAGATGGAGTATTAAAGACGGAATTGGTTCAATAAAAGATTTCCCGGAATTATGGCAAAATAATTCAGCTTTTTATCTTTTAAATAGTTCTAATATTGGAGATAAAATTATGTTCATTGATTGCGGAACTGAAGATTTTGCTTACGAAGTTAACCTTAATTTTGTAAAAAAGTGTCAAGATTTAGGATTTAATTTTAAATTTATTTCTATACCCGGTAATCATAGTCGTAAACATTGGAGAAAAATGATTGATAAGCATTTAGAATTTTTCAATAAACAAGTTAAGTAACTCACTTTAAAACTTTTGATAATTATCTGCGTCTAAAAATGTAGAAACAAAAATTGAGACCGTTATGGAAAAAAGATTAACAAGATCACGAGACAAACGAGTTTTTGGAGGAGTTGCCGGAGGTTTGGGTAATTATCTAGATATTGACCCGGTTTTAATTAGAATTATTATGGTTCTAATAACAATTTTTAGCGGAGTAGGAATTTTATTTTATATAATAATGTGGATTGTTATTCCGGAAGAGCCGTTAAAAGTTTTTAACCCGACAAGTAATGAAAATATATCAGAGGATTTCGTAAATGATGACCCGGCAAATAATTTTTCTCAACCAATTCAGCAACCTTCTAATAATGGAAGAGTTATTGTAGGAGTAATTTTAATTGCAATTGGAGCAGTATTTTTATTAGAAAAGTTTTTACCAATCTTCGATTTTAAATTAGTGTTCTCTGCCGGACTAATAATTTTAGGTATAGCTTTAATTTTCAATTTTTTTAATAAATCAGAGAAGCCATTATGAAATCATCTCAACTATTTTGGGGATTTTTCTTCATAACTTTTGGTACACTTTATTTAGTGGGCAGATATACAATGTTTGTTATCGACTGGTATTCCGTTTGGGAAATGTGGCCCATAATATTAATTTTTGCAGGTGTTGCAATTATTCTTAAAGGTACATTTTTTAAACCGGTTGTTAGTGTGCTCTTCGGAATATTAATTGCATTTTTAGCATTTGGATTTTTCAACGATACTTTTGATGTATTAAACGGAAATGTTTTTCACAAAAGACATTTTAAAGATATCTCAGAAAATGTATATAAAGTAGATTATAAAAATGATATAAAGCATGTGAATTTAAAAATAGACGCCGGTGCAGGAAAATTTAATCTTGAAAGAACAACCGATGATTTAGTAAAAGGATACTCCAGAGGTAATATCAGCAGTTATTCATTCAGCGATTCTCAAAAAGACAGTATTGCCTGGGTTAATATTAGTATGGATAATATTGAGCACAATATTTTTGGAGAAAGATATAAAAATGATTTTAAATTAAGTTTGAATGAAAATCCCACTTGGAGTATTGAGCTAAATATTGGTGCAGCGAAAAATTACTTTAATCTAATTCCATTTAAAGTAAAA
>JAJRZB010000243.1 GCA_024275455.1 Bacteroidota bacterium
CGCAATCTATTGCAAAAAATCTTAATATAAAAAATAATCAAGTTGAAGCTGTCTTAAATTTATTTTCCGAAGACGCAACCATTCCGTTTATTGCAAGATATAGAAAAGAAAAAACAGGGGGGTTAGATGAAGAACAACTACGGGAAATTGAAAATCTCAATAATTATTTGAATTTGTTAGAGGATAGAAAAGAAACGGTTCTAAAAAGTATTGAGGAGCAAGGTAAATTAACAGATGAACTAAAAGCAAAAATTGAAGCAGCTGACAAACTTCAAGAGGTAGAGGATTTATATCTTCCTTACAAACCGAAAAGAAAAACACGAGGAACAGTTGCAAAAGCTAAAGGGTTGGAACCTCTTGCTGAATTTATAATCAATAATCCAAACTTTAGTGATAACTTTGAAGAAATTTTAGAAAAATATATTGATGAAGAAAAAGGAGTTTTAACGAAGGAAGATGCCCTAAACGGGGCAAAAGATATTATTGCCGAAATGATTAGCGATAATGCTGATGTAAGAAAAGCAGTAAGAGAAGAATTGCTGTACAGTTCCAAGATTACATCAACTAAAACATCTAAAAAAAGTGAAGAATTAACCGGTAAAAAGAAAGACGTTTACGAAATTTACCATGATTTTAAAGTTGAGCTTACAAGATTAAAACCATACCAAACTTTAGCTATCAACAGAGGTGAAAGAGAAGGATTTTTAAAAGTGGGTTTTCAATTTGATAAAGATGAAGTTCTTAGTAAAATCTATAATACATTTTTTAATTTTGCACATTCAAATTTTGAAGATATTTTAAAAGAAACAACTGCCGATTCATTCAACAGACTTATACAACCATCAATTGAACGTGAAGTTAGAAAACATTTAACCGAAATTGCCGATGAACATGCTGTAGATATTTTTGGTTCGAATTTAAGACAATTACTATTGCAACCCCCGATAATGAATAAAATAATTATGGGGATCGATCCGGGTTTTGTTTCCGGTTCTAAAGTTGCTGTTATAGATAAAACCGGTAAATACTTGGAAGGCGAAACAATTTATCCGCATCCTCCTCAAAAAAGAATGGCTTCTGCAAAAGAAACAATCTTAAGTTTTATTAAAAAGTATGATATTGAACTAATAGCAATCGGTAACGGAACTGCAAGTCGGGAAACCGAGCTAATGGTTTCGGAAATTATTGCCGAGAATAAACTTAATTGCCATTACCTTATTGTAAATGAAGCCGGGGCATCCGTTTATTCAGCATCTCCAATTGCTAAACAGGAGTTTCCGGATTTAGAGGCAAGTCAAAGAGGGAATATTTCTATTGCTCGCAGAGTTTTAGATCCCCTTGCTGAATTGGTAAAAATTGACCCCAAATCAATAGGTGTCGGTTTATACCAGCACGATGTTGACCAAAAATTACTTAGTGAAAGTTTAGATAATGTTGTTGTAAGTTGTGTAAATTATGTTGGCGTCGATTTAAACACAGCATCTGCTTCTTTGTTAAATTATGTTTCAGGATTAAGCAAAAGAATTGCAAAAAATATTGTAAAGTACCGGGAAGAAAACGGAAGATTTGAAAGCAGAAAGGAAATTATGAAAGTATCCGGTGTTGGAGATAAACTATTTGAACAAGCAGCCGGATTCTTAAAAATTGCAGATGGTACTAATCCGCTAGATTCAACATTTATTCATCCAGAATCTTACGAAGCAACGGAACAACTCTTGGAAATGTGTAAGATTTCCTCAACTTCCATAAATGAAAAAGGACAACTTGTAAAACAATTTGTAGAAAAAGAAGGTATAGAAAAAATTGCAATGCAGCTAAACGTTGGATTGCCAACGCTCGAAGATATAGTTGAAAATATAATTAAACCCGGAAGAGACCCGCGTGAGGATATGCCAAAACCTATTTTACGAAGCGACGTTTTAAAAATTGAGGATTTGGAAGAAGGAATGATCTTAAAAGGAACTGTTAGAAATGTTGTTGATTTTGGAGCCTTTGTGGATATAGGAGTTAAGCAAGATGGTTTACTTCATATTTCCGAAATGGCAAATAAATTTGTTAAACATCCTTTAGAGGTTGTAAGTGTCGGGGATATTGTAGATGTAAAAATTAAATCCGTTGATGCTGAAAAGAATAGAATTGCACTAAGCATGAAATAATAATGATAATTTAATTAAACTTTTTTATTTTGAATTTTATTTTTCTATCTGTTTATTTATATAATGAAAATTTACAATCATATTAATCAAATAATTTCACAAAAAGGTGCGGCTTACTTTATCTTAATTGATCCTGATAAGCTCCCCATTGAAAAAACCGGTACATTTGTTTCGCATTGTGAAAAAAGTGGAGTTGACGGATTTTTAATTGGCGGAAGTTTGATGATTAATGGTGATTTAGACAAATCTATTAAAGCGGTAAAAGATAACTGTAAACTACCTGTCATTATTTTCCCGGGAAGTGTAAACCAGCTTTCTCCTAACGCAGATGCACTCCTTTATCTTTCGTTAATTAGCGGAAGAAATGCCGAACATTTAATTGGTAAACACGTTCAAGCTGCTCCTATAATTAAGAAATACAACTTGGAACCAATTTCAACCGGTTATATGCTAATTGAATCGGGACAAACAACAACCGCAGAATATGTAAGTGTTAGTAAACCAATCCCAAGAAAAAAACCGGAAATTGCTGCAGCTACTGCACTTGCAGGACAATATTTAGGAATGAAATTAATATATTTGGAAAGCGGATCGGGTGCGGAGAATTCGGTTCCGGAAGAAATGATCAAATTGGTATCTGAACAAATTAATATTCCTCTTATTGTCGGTGGTGGAATTAGAACTCCGGAAATAGCAAGATCAAAAGTACATGCCGGAGCAAATATTATTGTAACCGGTAACTTTTTCGAAAATGAAAATAACTGGTCTCTTATTTCTGATTTTGCCAGTGCAATTCATAAATATTCCTCTATAAATATATAATCATCTTCATTTATTAGTATATCTTACTTTTATCCCCAATATTATTGTCAATATATTTATGTAAAAGTACTAATAGAAAATTCCCAAATAAATATCCGAAGAAAAAGTTACTAAATTTGTTTATTTTTAAAATAGAAAATAAATTTATAGGAGAACCAATAAATGACAGCTAACCTTGATATGATTACGGAAGTTTATTCAAATATGCAGCAAAAACAAGAGGCTGCAAAAAAAGTTGTTGGCAGACCATTAACTTATACTGAAAAAGTACTTTATGCACATCTTTGGGATACACCTACTCGAACATTTACAAGAGGTAAAGATTATGTAGAATTATCTCCCGATAGAGTTGCAATGCAGGATGCAACTGCCCAAATGGCTTTATTACAGTTTATGCAATCAGGTAAAAAAACTACTGCCGTACCTTCAACAGTACATTGCGATCATCTTATTCAAGCTCAGGTTGGAGCTGATACTGATTTAACAAGAGCTAAAGATGAAAATGCAGAAGTTTATGATTTTTTAGAGAGCGTATCTAAAAAATATGGAGTAGGTTTTTGGAAACCCGGTGCCGGAATTATTCACCAGGTAGTTTTGGAAAACTATGCTTTCCAGGGTGGAATGATGATTGGAACGGATTCCAACACGCCTAATGCAGGAGGTTTAGGAATGATTGCCATTGGCGTTGGCGGTGCGGCTGCCGTTGATGTTATGGCGGGAATGCCTTGGGAATTGAAATGGCCCAAGTTAATTGGTGTAAAATTAACCGGTAAACTTTCAGGCTGGACATCACCAAAAGATGTAATATTAAAAGTAGCCGGCATACTTACTGTAAAAGGCGGAACCGGTGCAATAGTTGAATATTTTGGAGAAGGTGCTAATTCTATTTCTTGCACAGGCAAAGGCACAATTTGTAATATGGGCGCCGAAATTGGAGCAACAACTTCAACTTTTCCGTTTGATGCAAAAATGGCAGAATATCTTAGGGCAACCGGAAGAGAGGACGTTGCAGAATTAGCAGAAAAACATGCTGATCTCTTAACCGCTGATAATGGAGTATATGATAATCCCGAAAAATATTTTGATCAAGTTATAGAAATTAATTTAAGTAAACTGGAACCTCACTTAAACGGACCCTATTCACCGGACAGAGCTTGGCCGATTTCTAAAATGAA
>JAJRZB010000244.1 GCA_024275455.1 Bacteroidota bacterium
CAATAGACGGATTTGTGGTAAATACATCTAAGATATTGAATATCAGAGTATTAAATAGCTTTATTCACAAAAGTTATTAACATAATATGTTGAATAACAGTTGATTAAATCGGTATTCTGAAAAATTGTCATGTACTAAGGTATTTTTGAATACTTGTTGGAAATGTGCTAAAAAGAGAAATCAAATCATTTGTTGATATTCCGTTCAGTTTATTCAAATATGGCATTAAGAGTTCAATAACTTCGTCAACAAACTTTTTGCTAATTTCTATTGGGTCGTTTACAATTCCATTTCCTGTAACGAGTTTTGAAAAATCTTTTAAGTTTTCGGAATGTATTAGATTTCCTTTTAATGAAATTCCAGCCTGTAATTTTTGAAATTCAATCTGGTCATCAATGGTGGACAATGCAATATAAAGTGTTGAAAGATTAAGATAAGAGGAATAGTTTTTACTTGTAATTTCTTCTTTTAAAGTTTTATTCCATATTTCAATGGCTTTGTCAGTATCTCTTTCTTTCAGATTGTTAAATGCAATTTCGTCAAACTGATTATTCTTAACAAACCAAAACAATGAGTAAAGTAATTTTTTGTGTGCTTGTTCAATACTATTCGATGCTTGTTGAATTTCATCTGAATTTCTTGTAAAATCACCGATAAATTCAAAGTCGTAATCAAACGATTTTGTTTTGCCAACACGTGTAAATGCTTTAATTATACTAATTTGTCTCTGCAATTCTTTTTCTGTTGCATTGCTAGTCAGTCCAAGTATTCTAAATGGGTTCTGTTTAATAATATTCATACTATCCTGTCTTTGTGCGTAGGCAAAATTTCAACTCTTTTGCAATTTTGGGTTTGTGTGTCAGCCTGTGCGAATTGCAAATGTGTTGGAATGTGCGTTGGCATTTTTTATGTTTTAATTCAGTTCATTGTTTATTGTTGGGTCACTCAGCCTTGCCCATAACGGTGAGTATAAGAATAGTAGCCGATTTCGGAACTCAAATCTTTCAGTTTACGATAACGTTGAATCGGGCTACAAGTCTCTAAATTACTGCTATTTAGGCTATTATTTTTATACATTGTTGTGGTGTCGTTTTTATTCTATTTCCTTTTTTACCTCATCAAATTTCGCTTTCATTGTGGGATTTCCATAAGTCAATTTTTTAATAGATAGTCCATCTGCTTTTTGATTGGCAAGTCTTAATTGATTACCTGATGTTCTTAATTCTTGTTTTACTTTCTCCATTCGAGCAATAGATTTATCAATTTCCTCTATTGCTTTTTCAAAATGACTTGCTGCTGATACGTAGTTTTTTGCAAAGCCCTCTTTAAACTTATTAATCTTATCTTCAAAGTTTGTAATATCAATACTTTGATTTCTCATTAAACTTAATTCTTGCTTGTATTTCAAAGAACTCATAGCTCCATTACGAAGTAGAGTAATTATTGGTATGAAAAATTGTGGACGAACTACATACATTTTCTCATATTTATGTGAAACATCTACAATTCCGTTATTATAGTATTCGTTTTCCGACTCTAATAAAGAAACTAAAACTGCATATTCACATTTTTTTGTCTTACGGTCTTTATCAAGTTTTGCAAAGAAATCTTCATTTTTCTTTTTATTTTTGGTTTCATCATTTTCATTTTTCATTTCAAACATAATAGAGATAATTTCATTTCCCTCACTATCTTCTTCTTTGAAAATAAAATCTCCTTTAGTACCTGAACTGGCATCATTATCTTTCTCAAAATACGAATGTTGAAAAGCAGTTGACCGAAGATTATTAAATACAATTTCACAATGTTGTTCTAAACTTTCGCCCAACATTTTAGTTGATAATTTGACTTTCATATCTTTGACACGAGCAATTTCATCATCTTTGTATTTGATAATTGTGTCTTTATTTTGTAATTCTGTTAAATATTTTTGTTCTAATGAATTTTTAAGATTTTCTTTTTCTAATTCTTTGGTTTTTATATCATTTTCTAAAGCGTCACGTTGTTTTTCAATTTCCTTTGTCGCTTTAGATACTGCTAATTCTTTTACAGTTTCAAAATTTTGTACTTTAGATTTCAAATCTGCCAATTCATTATCTTTTTCAGATAATTTTTCTATCAATTCACTTTTACTATTTGCCTTTAATTGTGCTATTTCTTTTTCTTTGTCCGAAATTTTCTTCTGTAATGAACTTTTGGTTCTCTCAACAGCAAGTTCAATAGCACTTTCTTTTTGCTCTTCTGCAATAGCAATTCTTTTATTCAGTTCTTCTTCAAATTGACGGTCTCTTACTTGTTTAAGAATATCTGCATATCCAGCTTCATCAACCTTAAATGCTTTTTCGCAATGAGGACAAATTATTTCGTTCATATTTTTCAATTTTTTTCAATTTCCTTAAATGCACCACAACGGAGCGCAAATATGCACCGTAGCCGTTTCGTTGCATGGTTTTTGTTAATTACTTGGATGTTAATATTTCTTCTCATTTTTCTAAAAATGTACTAACCGGCTATGGGGTATGATTTGCTGTTGTGTGTAGTTTTTTATC
>JAJRZB010000245.1 GCA_024275455.1 Bacteroidota bacterium
AATGAGGGCTGCAACTTTAAAAGCCTTAGTCATTCATACAGCAGATGAAGCTGGAAATAACGATGGGCCTGATTATCAATTTGGTTGGGGATTATTAAATGCTGAAAGAGCAGCACAAGTTATAGATCAAGATGCAACAACAAATACTACCATAGATGAGTTAGTTCTAAATAATGGTTCTACTTATACAAGAAACGTTACAGTTGATGGAAGTGAACCTTTAGTTGTTACAATTGTATGGACTGATATACCCGGTACACCGGTAGCTGCAAGTTTAGATCCTTCTAATCCAATGTTAGTGAATGATTTAGATCTAAAAATTACTAATGGAGCAACAACATACTATCCATGGAAATTAGATAGAAATAATCCATCTGCTGCGGCAACAAATTCTGGTCCAAATCACGTTGATAATGTTGAAAAAGTCGAAATTCCAAATCCAACAGCAGGAACTTACACTATTGAAGTTAGTCATACAGGATCTTTAACTAAATTAGCAAAAACTAATGCAAATGACCAAGCTTTTTCACTAATTGTAAGTGGAGACAATAGTCCATTGCCGGTTGAATTAACTTCTTTTACTATTAACTCAGTTAGAAATAACCAAGTTACTTTAAGTTGGGAAACAGCTACTGAAGTAAATAATTACGGTTTTGAAGTTCAAAGAAAAAATATTTCGGAAAACTTAAATAAAATTGGTAGTTGGGAGAAAATTTCTTTTGTTGAGGGTCATGGAAACAGCAACTCTCCTAAATATTATTCTTTTACAGATAATAGTTTTTCAGGTGGAAGTAAATTTGTTTATAGATTAAAACAAATAGATATTGATGGAACTTTTGAATTCTCTGACCAAGTTGAAGTAGAGATAATACCGGAAGAATACAATCTTGAGCAAAACTATCCGAATCCGTTTAATCCTACTACAAGTATTAAATTTTCTTTACCTGAATCTAATAATGTTAAAATAGTTGTTTATGATCTATTGGGGAAAGAAGTTACTACTCTTATAAATCAAAACTTACCTGCTGGAATTCATTCCGTTCAGTTTGATGCGAGTTCACTTGGAAGCGGAATATATATTTATACATTGCAAACTGATAGTTTTACACAAGTAAAAAGAATGTTATTATTGAAATAACCACAGATTAAAACATTTTAAAGGGGAATAAATACATTTATTTCCCTTTTTTTTTATAAAAATATTTAATTATTGTGATATAAATCATATAGTTATATGTTCAAATGGAATAAATTAAGAATGGTTATCAATTTTATTTTAAAATAATAAAGTACAGACTTATCTATAGTTAATTATTTCCTTAGAATTTTTGAGAGGACATTATGAAAAATATTATGGCTTTCATAATACTATTATCAAGTATTGTAATAGCACAAAATAATAATTATTTAACCCCAAAAGTAGTGAAAGCATACAAGTTTGATAAAACAAAACCTTTACGAGATTTAATACCAATAGATCCTGCTATGGTACTACGTTTTGACAAATTATGGGAAATACCAAATAGAGATGATGACAAAGTACCTCCACGAAAGATAGGAGCTCTACCGAAGGATATAGACCCAGCACTCCAAAATTTTATGGGTAATTCTGCTGAATCTGTTTCTCCAATTTCCAGTTGGGATGGAATTCCAAATATCAATGGAGTTCTTCCACCAGATACACAGGGTGATGTTGGGCCAAACCATTACGTTCAGATGGTAAACCTATCTTTTCAGATTTGGGATAAACAGGGTAACTCTCTGTATGGTCCAGCAGATAATAGTACTCTTTGGGATGGATTTGGAGACCCTTGGGATGGAACAAATGATGGCGATCCTATAGTTTTATATGATGAAGAAGCTGACAGATGGCTGTTTACTCAATTTTCTTTACCTGGAGGATCTGATACATATCCTAATTATATGCTGTTAGCAATTAGTGAATCAGGAGATCCAACAGGAGCATGGTACAGATATGGCTTTGCTTTTAACTCAATGCCTGATTATCCAAAATTCGGCATATGGAATGATGGCTATTATTTAACAACTGTTGCTTTCGAAGGAAGTTATCGAGGTGTAGATGCTGTTGTTTTTGAAAGAGACAGTCTTTTAGCAGGTAGTCCAAATGCACGAATGATTTCATTTGAACTAGATTTTACTGCTGAACCGTATGTAGTAAGAATGCTTCCTTCAGATTTTGATGGAAATCCTCCGCCTGCAGGTACCCCAAACTATTTTATGTATATGAGGGATGATGCATGGGGTTATACTAATGATCATTTATCAATTTGGGAATTTCACACTGATTGGAATGTTCCGGCAAACTCTACTTTTACACATTCTTTGGATTTAGCTACTCAACCATTTGATTACGAATTTAACTCGAACCTTCCTACCGGTAGAAGCAATATTCCTCAACCAGGCACAACTGTAAAACTTAATACACTTTCAAATAGATTACTTTTTAGATTGCAATATAGAAACTTTGGCGATTATCAAACTCTTGTTACAAACCATACTGTTGATGTAAATGGCTCAGATCATGCCGGTGTAAGATGGTATGAATTAAGAAAATCGACCGGTGACTGGAGTATTACACAACAAGGCTCCTACTCACCAGACTCAGAGCATAGATGGATGGTAAGTGTTGCCATGGATGGGTTTGGAAATATCGGACTGGGTTATTCTGTTTCCAGTAGTTCTGTATATCCATCAATTAGGTACACAGGAAGAAAAAAAGATGATGCACTCAATCAAATGACAATAACGGAACAGGAACTTATTGCTGGAGGCGGTTCTCAAACATCTTTCTTTTCACGTTGGGGTGATTACAGTATGATGTCGGTTGATCCGAACGATGATGCGACTTTTTGGTATACTACTGAATATATTGAAACTACAGGGGAAGCAACTTGGAAAACAAGAATTGGCTCGTTTACTTTAGGAGCAGATTTAAATCTTAAAATATTTTTAGAAGGAGCTTATAATGGAGGCTCACTTTCAGATTCCCTAAACGCAAAAGGATTTTTACCAGCACGTCATCCTTATGGCAATAGTCCATGGAATCATTTTGGTTCGGAAAAAGTTTCAGTAGTAGATTCTATTCCTACAGGTGGGAACGGAATACCTGACTTTTTTGATAATAATCCTAACATAGTCGACTGGATTTTAGTAGAATTGAGAACTGGAACGGCATCTAGTACCAAAGTACAAACCAGAGCAGCCTTTGTTAAAAGAGATGGTATTGTTGTTGGATTAGATGGCAGTAGTCCTCTTCGTTTTGGTGTCCCTGATGGAAATTACTATATAGTTGTCTATCATAGAAATCATTTATCAATAATGAGTGCAAATACTGTTTTCTTATCAAATTCATCACTTGCCAACTATGATTTTACAACCGGAAGTGATAAATATTACGGTACTGGCGGAGCAGTTCAACTGCAATAGCATGTATATTTATAATTTGACTTATTTTATTCCTTCTTTATCTTATAAAGAAGGAGTTTTTATGAATTTTTATATAACTTTATAGGATAAATAGATTACAAGTCTTTTATTCAAACAAATATTACTTTTCTAAATATTTTTAAAAAGAGGAACTATGAAAAAAATATTTTACCTTCTTTTGTGTATGAATTTTCTGTTTTTTACTAATATTTTTTCTCAACCCATTGTAAAAAAGGCAGTTGGATTTAGAATAACAAAACCTTTAAGAGATATTCCTGGAATACCGGTTGGTTCTGTTAAAAGACCATGGAAACAGGTACCAAATAAATTTGATTTTAGACCAGGTAAGGGGACAACATTAAACCCATCATTATTAGAAATTGATTAAGCAGTTCAAGGTTCAAACGGTACTTTAAGTACATCAAAAGTTACTAAAAATTGGGATGGAGTTGGTAATTTATTTGGTGGCTGGCCTCCTGATACAGAAGGAGATGTAGGAATAAATCATTATTTTCAAATGATAAATGTTTCTTTTCAAATATGGGATAAACAGGGAAATTCCCTGTATGGCCCTTTTGATAATAGTACGATTTGGGACGGTTTTGAAGGTGATTGGACAGGAACTAATGATGGGGACCCAATTGTTTTGTACGATCAAGCAGCTGATAGATGGCTTGTCTCTCAATTTTCCTTACCTCATTCTAGCGGTCCGGGAGGGATATTTTTAGAACCACCGTATTATGAACTTATCGCCATTTCAAAGACCTCCGATCCGACTGGAGAATGGTACCAATATGCATTTCAATTTGATGATTATATGCCTGATTATCCTAAATTAGGTATTTGGCCAGATGGTTATTATATGGCTACAAATGGATTTGACAGAGGAATTTCGTTTGCAAGTGCTGGTGCTACTGTTTTTGAAAGGGATAAAATGTTACAAGGCGATCCTAACGCAAGAATGATTTATTTTCCAGTGGCAAATGAGGCTAATGGAAGTGAAGCTGGTAGTATGTTGCCTAGTGATTGGGATGGTGCAGAAACCCCACCTGCTGGTGCTCCAAATTATTTTACATATTTTCAAGATGATTCTGAATCAGGAGTAACTAATGATAGGTTAAGACTTTGGGAATTTCATACTGATTGGAATACACCTGCTAATTCAACATTTACATTTGTAAGTACTCTAAATACAGATGCTTTTGATTCAAATGTTGGAAAAATACCTCAGCCCGGAACTACACAACAATTAGATAATCTTGCCGATAGATTAATGTTCAGATTACAATATAGAAATTTTGGAAATTATCAAGCAATGGTAACAAATCATACTGTTAATGTTTCAGGACATGCTGCAGTTAGGTGGTATGAAATAAGAAATACGGGTTCTGGTTGGTCTATTTATCAGCAGGGAACTTATTCACCTGATTCAGAAAATAGATGGATGGGAAGTATTGCTCTCGATGGTTATGGTAATATTGGATTAGAATATACAGTGGCAAGTTCTTCCACATATCCTTCAATTCGGTATACTGGAAGATTTAAAGATGATCCATTAGGTGTTATGACAATTACTGAAGGAACACTAGTTGCTGGTGGTGGTTCTCAAACTGGAGCTAGCCGATGGGGTGATTACAGTATGATGAGTGTAGATCCTAACGATGATGCAACATTTTGGATTACAAATGAATATATGCAAACAACGGGAAGCTCAAATTGGCATACTAGAATTGGGGCCCTTTCATTTGGTGTAGATTTAAATTTAAAAATATTTTTAGAAGGGACTTATGCTTCAGGAAATATGTCAACAGCATTAAATGATAGCGGATTTATACCGATCAATCAACCTTATAACACTTCTCCGTGGAACCATAACGGTGGCGAATTGGTATCTGATCTAGATGCTTCTCCTGCTAACGGAACACCAGATTTTTTTGAAAATAATCCGAATATTGTTGATTGGATTTTAGTTGAATTAAGAACCGGAACCGCTGCATCTACTAAAGTAGCGGAAAGAGCAGGTTTTATAAAAAATGATGGGACAATTGTTGGTACTGATGGAACAAGTCCGCTGCGTTTTGGATTAAAAGATGGAAATTACTATATAGTTGTTCATCATCGTAACCATGTATCAGTTATGAGCGCAAACGCTGTTGCACTTTCCAATGCTTCAGTTACTAATTATGATTTTACAACTGGGAACGATAAATACTACGGTACTGGTGGTGCAACACAATTAAACTAAAAAATATCATTGAAAACTAGTTAAATATAAAAGCCATGTAATTTTAAGAATAAAATTATTACATGGCTTTTTTATGAATAAATCTAAAAAGAATTGAAGTAGAAAATTAATAATTCGCCTTTATTTCTGGATTTTATAAAAATTTGATCATAATACTCTTTTTATTCTCCATTTTCGAATACTTTTACGTTTCCCATTGTACTATATCTCCTCTATAATAAAAATCCAATATGTCTGAAATAATATTGGTGTGTACAAGGGAATACAAATCAATAAAGTTGTAAAATTACCAACTTTATACAAAATTTCATTACCGTAAAAAATATCTAAATTCTGTATATGATCTTTGTAATACTTTCATTAAACAACTCTTATTAATAAATAGTTGAACATTGTTGTTAACTCTAAACTATAATTTTTCCTGGTATTCTGCATTATGGAATCTAAATAATTTATTAATTTCATTATACTATATAACAGTAGGACTTTATTAGTCATTTTTTTACATAATCCAAAGGCACAAATATAGTATTTGTTTGTTGAACTGTTTAATTAATTTATAATACTTTAAATTCGTTATTTCTTTAAGATAAGATCATTTTATTAAAAATATTTCTAACCAACAGAGGCATTGTAAGAATTAGTTAAAAATAATAAAGCAATTATGGGAGAGGAGATAAATATAAAATTACTCTTTAATATTTATATATATTACTCCTAAAGTAGAAGATTTATATATATAATTATATGTTAATAATGTATTTATAACAACAAATAATGAATAATAATTTCTAATGTGTGTAATATAGAGAAAGAATGGTTATAGCTAAAGCCTCTTATTACTAAGAGGCTTTATGAATGTATTTGTGATTATAATCCTAGCGGAAGAACAGCAGGGAATGCAAAATCTGAACCAAAGCCCCAATTGTCTAATGAAGGAATATTGTAGATCTCATAGAAATTAGGTAATGTAAACTGAGAAGTTTTTACTAAAGAGCCATTGTAATATACTTCAACCAAAGCAGTTCTGGAATTTGTGAATCTAGTTAAGATTTTGAAACCGTTTGTATAGATTTTAACAATACCATTTAAATAGTAATCATCAGCATTCCAATCATAAAAGAATTGTACATTATTAAGCACTAATTGGTATTTATTATATAATTCTGTTAAAGCCCAGTTTTCACCATCTTCACTATAAAGCCCAACCCAACGTCTTTCATATTCGCCTTGGGCGTTAACCACAGAAGGATTAGCATCTAGAGGAGAAATAGCTCCTTGAAAATCGTACCATAACTCATCACCACTCGGATCATCACCAACAAACCCAAGTGCAGCATGAGCTTTTAGGTACATTAACATACTCTCAGCACCTTCTGGTAATGGTTGAGCAGTATGAGTACCATCTTGAAATTGAATTTTTGCCAAATATTCTGCATTATAAGAATCTTCTATACCAAAAGGTGATGCATCAATTTCACCTCTCCATGTATGCCATCCATCAATATAGAAGTATGTACTATTGCCGTTACTTTTACCTAAAGCTGAAGTACTGGTAATTAAATTTTTAACAGCTTGAGTTTCTAATGTAGTCTTAAAAGACTCAATTAACAAACCTTCTGCTTGTGCTTGAGCTTCATCAACGGTTGGTGTATATTCGATTTTCTTAATAACACCAGAATCAGTATTTTCACTCAGTGGTTCTGTCGTATTTGTACACGACGTTAAAAACAAGCCTAATATTGTTATTAAGCTTAACAAGTATTTGAAATTTAATGATCTCATATACTTTCTCCTATTATGTTAATAAATTAAGGTGATTCATTTTAATCTCTCAGGTTTTCACCCAAAGTTTTTTTGATAGGAGGCAATTTATTGAACTAAAATGCCGTGTCTGTGATTTGAAGCAAAAGAAAAACATATATTTAGACATATTTTCTAATTATTTGCTATTTGAACGAATTCTAAATCTTTTGAAATAGTGTTTAATAATAGTTTTTAGAATAAATTAGATAAAAATGCTATTGGAATGTTTAAAACAGATAAAAAAAAGACCTGAACATGTCAGGTCTTTTTAGTTGTGGTTAATGAATGTTATAATTATTACTTAATTAATAACATTTTTCGTGATTGAGTAAATTTATTTGTCGATAATTCATAAATGTACATACCGGTTGGTAAATCAGAAGCATCAAATTGTATTTTATATGACCCGCTGTTTAACTCTTTATTAATAAGTGTTCTAATCTTACTACCCAAAATATTATAAACAGTCAGTTTTACATTTCCTTTTTCCAAAATTGAAAAATTAATAACAGTAGAAGGGTTAAAAGGATTAGGATAGTTTTGCTCTAGTTCATAAGCTGTTACTATTGGTGTTTCTTCTACTGATACAGGAGTATCAGGAGTAAGTGTAAAATTAACTGTTGTCTGCTCATTTAATCCTGCATAAACATTATCAGTTTCTTCTGAAGAAAGTGCATAATTATCACAAGCAACTGAATAAACTCCCGGAGTTAACCCTTGTGCATTATAGTTTCCTTGTTGATCAGTAAAAGAATATGTAACAGTATTATTATTTTCGTCTAATATATATACGTAAGCATTTACAACCGGTTGACCATTATCATCCATTA
>JAJRZB010000246.1 GCA_024275455.1 Bacteroidota bacterium
AATAACCAAAATATTAAAATGAGGGTCAATCCGGTATAGGAAGCCCCATCTCTAAAAAAAGCCCAGTTTTCGTGATATTCTTTTATTTCTATCAAATTTTTACCAATAAATTTACCTTTTATCGATAAGTTATTGGAATGTAGATTGTCCAAATTTTTTAATTCAATATTTTCATTGTTAAAAGACTCAATCCAATAGGAATTTGTATTCTTATCAAAACGAATATTTTTTCTGTCCAATTCTATATACTTGCCGGTTCTTTCAATATGATTTCTTAGAGTTGCGACGAAATGATTATCATTAGCTTCAACGCTTTGCATAAAAGTAATTGGAAAAATTAAGTATATCATCAAAATAAAAATAAAAATAAGGAATCGTTTGATGGTAAATATTAAATCCGGTGTAGATTTTTTAATATACTTTAGATTATAAAGAAAGAAAACCAATCCTAACAAAGTAAGAAAATATGTTATCCAACTTTCCGGCCAGAAAAGACCGTAATTAATTAATTCCCAATTAAAAGGAGCAAAAAAGTGAACTCCGTTTGCCCATTTAATTTGTAGAGGATCTAATAATAAATGTAATAAACTTCCTAAAGAAAGAATTAAAAACGTCTTGAAGACATTTTTACTTACAAGTGCAAATGCTAAACTTAAAACAATACTAAAAAATAGTGAAGCTTGAACAATTGAATAAAGTTGCAGATCAAATCCGTTAATAGTGGGATATAAAAAAATGATAATTTTTCTAATTATCCAAGAGAAATCCGGAATTATACAGCCCAAATAAATCCAAAATAAATCTGAATTTTTAATTAACGTTTTGGTGCTTAATCCGTTTATTCCGATATGTGCTAAAGTATTTGGCATTGTTAAACAATTTTATTTGTTAATTTAATGGAATGATTTGCAAAGACCAAATTTGATTTTAGCTTTATATTTGATGAAATTAATAATAATGTTATAAAAATTATTTAACTCGGAGAATTCGATTATGAAAAAGATCAAAATAATTATTGCTTTGTTCTGGTTAAGTTTACAGTTTAGCGTTTTTGCACAGACCGGTAAACCACAATATCAAATAAGAACTGAGCGGGCTGATACGATTTTAGGTTATATCACAATAGAATTATTTCCGGCAATAGCTCCGTTACATTCAGCATATTTTGATAGTCTGGTCAATATTAGTTTTTATGATTCCACTGCATTTCATAGAGTTATACCCGATTTTGTTATACAAGGCGGTGATCCGAATTCTAAGGATAAACCGCGTGATACTTGGGGAGAAGGTGATTCTTCTCAAGCAACAATACCTGCGGAATTTTCCGGAGTATCCCACCAAAGAGGTATAATTGGTGCCGCAAGGGATGAAGATATTAATAGTGCAAATTCACAGTTTTATGTTAACCTTGCAGATAATAATTTTCTTGATTGGAATTATACTGCATTCGGACAAGTTATAGAAGGAATGGATGTTGTAGATTTTATATCCTTAGTCCCTCGTGATGCTAATGATAATCCGGATTAGAAAATTGAAATGTTCATATCAAAAACCGGGTTCACTAATGAAGTACCTGAAATACCGGTTTTATCTTATCCTAAAAATGGTGAAGTAGGAATATTAAATCTCGATACATTAACGTGGGGTGCAGTTGATGGAGCTGTAATGTACAGCCTTCAAATTTCGAAAAGTCCCGATTTTGATTCTTTATTTTTTGATAGTGAAGTCGGATTTAATTTTTATCAACTTAGGGAATTGCAGTTAGGGAATATTGATTTTTACTGGCGAGTAAAAGCGAACAACGGTGGAAATGTAAGTGAGTATTCCGATACAGGTCATTTTGTATCTTCAATTGAAGCTCCAATTCTGGTATATCCTGAAATGAACGATGATAGTATTTCTATAGCTCCGGAATTTAGATGGATGCAGGTTGATGGTGCAACAAAATATAGATTACAAATTTCCCGTTCACCTTTATTTCAAGAAAAATACATAGTTTATGATGTTGATACAATTACTGTTACTTATCATACACCTACTCCTCTTGAACCGAAGAAGAGTTATTATTGGAGAGTATTTAGCATGACGGATCAATATCAAGGTCCGAAATCTGAATTTAGAAGATTTGTAACTCCGGATGTGACTGATATTTTAGATGAAGATGGAATTCCTGATCAATTTAGTCTTGGTCAAAATTTTCCTAATCCGTTTAATCCATCTACCACAATAAAATATTCCATTCCGGCTGCAAATGTAGGAGCAAGTCATAACTTGTTCGTACAATTAAAAGTTTACGATGCATTGGGTAGAAAAATAGCAACATTAGTAAATAGAGTAAAACAGCCGGGTAATTATGAAGTAAATTTTGATGCCGGTAATTTGCCAAGCGGAATTTATTATTATAAAATTGAGATCGAAGGATTTACGGAAACTAAAAAAATGGTTTTGTTAAAGTAATGAATAAATATTTCTTGGAAAGTTTATAAATCATTATTTCTTAAGTATTATAACATTTTAATTTGCGAGACTCCGATTATGATTTTGGGAATAACCTATCTGGACCTAACCGTTATCTTAGTATATATTTCAATAATTATTTATATGGGATGGTGGACAAAAAATAAAGTTCAAAATTCCGGTGATTACTTTATGGGTGGTCGTAAAGGCAGCAAAATTATGATGATTGCAAATGCCTTTGGTGCCGGCACACACACTGATCAGGCAATTGCAGTTTCAGGAGCTACATATCAAATTGGACTAGCCGGTATTTGGTATCAATGGATTTGGCTTTTAGATACTCCGTTTTACTGGATTGTTGCCCCCATATATCGTAGGGTTCGGTATGTAACAACAGCAGATTTTTTTGAAGAAAGGTATGGTGCTAAGGTTGGTCTAGCATATTCTATTATGGGGATTTTGTTTTTTATGCTGAATCTCGGTTTAATTTTAAAAGGTACAGGAACTGCAATTGAAGCAGTAACAAAAGGGGCGGTATCTACAGAAGCTATAGTGATTGTTTTAACAGTGTTTTTCTTAGGTTATTCTGTTTTAGGTGGTTTGGTTTCTGCACTAACAGTAAATTTAATTCAGGGAATATTCATTCTTATCCTTTCGTTTTTATTAATTCCCTTTGCTCTCAATGTTGTTGGAGGAATGGCTGCAGCAAAAGCTTCTTTACCCGACTATATGTTCAGTTTTATTGCTCCTGAAGAAGTAACACTTTATTTCATAATTGCAATTATTATTAATGGATTAATCGGAATTGTAGTTCAACCTCATCACATGGCTATTGGTGGAGCTGGGAAAACAGAATCTGCATGTAGGACCGGATGGACATACGGTAATTTCACTAAACGATTTGCAACTCTTGGCTGGGCTTTTGTCGGTGTTTTTACCGCTGCGCTTTTCCCGGGATTAGAAAACAGAGAACTGGCATTTGGTACGGCTGTTGCAAATTTATTGCCTTCCGGTTTAGTTGGATTGATGATTGCTGCAATGGCGGCAGCCGTTTTAGCTGCTTGTCATAATTATATGGTTGGTGGTTCCGCACTAATTACCCGTAATATTTTACCTAAGTTAGGGGGAACTTTATTTTCTCAAACAGATGAATTAAAGTTTGCAAGAATTACCTCTGTAGGAATTGTTGTGGGAGGTGTTGTTATTGCTCTTACAATTCCCTCGGTTATTCAAGGGGTTAAGTATTTATGGCAGATAACAGCATATTTCGGTATCGGATTTTGGATGGCGGTAATGTGGAAAAATGCTAATAGATACGGTGTTTGGGCTAGTGTCGGGGCAACAATTATGGTAACCTTTATTACCGGACCTTATTTCGATTTTGGGTTAGGGTGGCCGCTGGAATATCAAATTACAGCTTATCTCCCTGTTGGATTTATGGTGTTTATTCTTGTTAGTAAGTTTACAAAGCCGGAACCGAAAGAAAAGCTTGACCAGTTTTATGCACTTTTACATACACCGGTTGGTGAAGAGCATAAACTGCTGCATAAAGGTTATAAAATTATGCTTGCCGGAGAAATTGATAAAGAATCTCAAAATTATGCTGAACCTCTTGAAGAAAATGGACATTCTTTACTTGTTGTTGATTTTTTAAGCTTATTTAAAAAGTATTCCTTCAAACGTTATAGAATCGATGTAGTAGGTTTCTTGTATGCTTCATTATTTGTTTTGGTTATTCTGGCTATTGGTTTTACTGTTGCCGGTTTATAAATGAAAGATTTTTGTAACCAAAATTTATTTCTTAAAAATTATAATGCAAAATATTGCAAATGGAGATTAAGATGAATTTAATAATTGAGAATAGCAAAGAAAAATTAGGTAAAACTGCCGCTGCAATAGGGGCTGAAAAAATTAGTTCTTCGATAAAAACAAACGGGTTTGCAAATATTATATTGGCAACAGGCGCTTCCCAATTTGAAATGATCAGTCATCTCGTAAAACAAGATGTAGATTGGTCTAAAATAAGTTGTTTTCATCTTGATGAATATATCGGGTTGCCTGAAACACATCCCGCTTCTTTCAGAAAATATTTAAAAGAAAGATTTGCAAACAAAGTTGAAGTAAAATCTTTCTTTTTTGTCAATGGAGAAAATGATCCGGAAACTGAATGTATAAAATTAGGTGATATTATAAAACAGTATCCAATTGATGTTGCTTTTATCGGTATTGGAGAAAACGGACATCTCGCATTTAATGATCCGCCTGCTGATTTTGAAACTGAACAACCGTATATCGTTGTTAATTTAGATGACAAATGTAGAGAACAGCAGTTTGGGGAAGGCTGGTTCCCGGATTTTGATAGTGTTCCTAAGAAAGCAATTAGCATGTCAATTAAACAAATATTAAAATCCAAATCAATTATTTGTTCTGTGCCGGATAAAAGAAAAGCTGAAGCTGTATATAAAACTATTTCGGAAGAAATTACCCCAATGATTCCTGCAACTATATTAAAGCAGCATAGCGATACAACTTTATTTTTAGATAAAGAAAGTGCATCATTGTTAGACCAAGGACAACTTAATGGATCAAGACAAATATAAATATTTTGATTTACAAGTAAACGGTTATGCCGGTATTGATTTTAATGATGAAAAATTATCATTGAAGAATTTGAAATTTGCCTGTGAAAAACTAGCTGATGATAATGTAGAAGGAATTTTGGCAACATTAATAACAGATGATTTGCAATTGATGAAAGAACGAATAAAGTTTATTGTTAAGTTTAGAAATGAAGATCCTTTAATAAAGCAAATTATAACCGGACTACATATAGAAGGACCTTTTCTCAACAAAGAAGATGGTTATAGAGGGGCACATCCTAAAGAATTTATTAGGAAAGCAAATGAAAATGA
>JAJRZB010000247.1 GCA_024275455.1 Bacteroidota bacterium
ATTAAAGATATATAAAGTTAAATATAATAAGAATAGTTATAATGTAACATAATGAAGCTAATCTAAATTATTGGTTTAATTATAATCGTTAACTTAGCTTGAATTAACACTTTGCAAATATAGAAGTGCTTAATAGACCAATTTAGGAATAGTAGTTTTGTTTTTATTTGATTGTATATAAATGGTTAGGGGATAAGATTTATTCACTTTGTGAAAATAATTCTTAAACTAACTTGTAGGAGACAACATGAAAAAAATAATTACTGTTCTATTTTTATTGAATAGTTTCACCTTTGGGCAATTTTGGGTACATGATTTTGAATCATCAGGAGGTTATTCAACAAGTATACCTGAATTTACTGATGGTTCTAAGGACTATTTTTTACGAACTAATGGAAATGATATAAGTAGTGCAATTTATTTTAATAATATAGAAGGAGCATATTACTTTACAGCTCAAGATATTGATGGTGAGGGGGCTACTTTGCCAGTAAGTTTAACATTTAATAGTGTTAATATTTCTAGTGAAACAGGTTTGGAGTTTGGAGTTTTATTGGCTGAAGATGATGATGGTACTAATCAAGACTGGGATGCAACAGACTATGTACATTTTCTATATAGCATTGATGGTGGAGCATGGCAAAATCTTTTGTGGATTGAGAATAATGGAGCTGGTACAAATTCAGCACCTTTTATTGATTATGATTTTGATGGAACTGGTGAAGGTGATGAGATAACTGAAAATTTTACTGAGTATACAAAATCCATTTCTGAAACTGGAAGTACAATTCAAATAAAAATTGAATTTAATTTAAATTCTGGTGATGAAGATATTGGAATTGATTTTGTTAGAATAGGAACAGATTCCAATCCACTTCCTGTAGAACTCACTACATTTACAGCATCAGTAGTAGATAAAAATGTTGAGTTGAATTGGGAGACAGCCACAGAGGTAAATAATTATGGATTTGAGATAGAAAGACAGTATCTAGAATCAAGTATCAAGCTTCAAGAGTGGGAAAAGATTAGCTTTGTAGAGGGTCATGGAAATAGTAATTCCCCAAAATATTATAGTTATACGGATAATACACTAGAAAAATCGGGTAATTATGTGTACAGATTAAAACAAGTAGATATAGATGGAACATATGAATATTCGGAAGAAGTAGAAATAGATTTTGGATCACCGGAAGCGTATGAATTAAGTCAGAATTACCCGAATCCGTTTAATCCAACAACAAGTATAAAATACAATTTACCGACAGATGCTTATGTAAGGTTAAATGTGTATAATATATTAGGAGAAACAATTGCAGAATTAGTAAATACTAAAAAATCAGCGGGTTACCACAATGTAACATTTAATGCAGAAGGCTTAAACAGCGGAATTTATTTCTATAAATTAGAAACAAATAATTTTACTCAAATCCATAAAATGTTATTGATTAAGTAATTATTCACTCACTATCTATTTTTTTAAGGTAGTAAGGGTAAATTTAACCTACTTTTACTACCTTTTTCTGTTTATATAAGAAATAATCTAAACCTAAAGTTATGTTATTCTCTTTTTTAACAATTAAAAATATATACTCCAATTTAAATTAGAGAAAAACATTCCCACTAATAAGAAAGATAAAAACAAAACCTATTATTTTATACCCTAAAGAAATAAATAAGAATTGGCAATGTTTTTGCTATACCACATAAAAAATTTTATAGCATAAAATAAATTGCAGGTTTTCTATGAAAAAAATAATTGGTTCAATTGGAGTAATAATTCTGGTGATTATTATTGCAATAGGAACTTTAACTACTATAAAAGTAGAGGAAAGTTCACTTGATAGATTAAAAGATAAGTTTTCAGAGAAACATATCCCTTCTGTAGATCATACCAAGTTTCCTCAATTACAGAAAAAATTTACTTCACCCCAACAAATAACAGCAGAATGTATTTCTTGCCATAATAAAAGCGGCGAAGAAATAATGCATTCCAACCACTGGAATTGGGAGAGAGAAGAATACATTAAAGGAAGAGGTATAGTATCAATCGGTAAAAAGAATGCCATGAACAATTTCTGCATTGGTACACAAGGGAATGAAAAGAGTTGTGCTAAGTGTCATATCGGTTATGGGATGGATGAAAAAGGTTTCAGTTTTACAGATGCAGAAAATATTGATTGCTTGGTTTGCCATGATAATAGTGAAACATATGCAAAAGCATCAAATCAAGGAGGTAAACCGGTTGCTACACTCGATTTTAATAAAATTGCTCAAAGTGTTGGAATGCCAAAACGAACTAATTGCGGTGTTTGTCACTTTTATGGTGGTGGCGGAGATAATGTTAAACACGGAGATTTAAGTAGTTTAATGTTTTATCCGAATTCTAATATTGATATTCATATGGGTGTTGATAATATGAATATGCAATGTGTTGATTGCCACAAAACGAAAAACCATGTAATTTCCGGTAAAATGTATTCATTATCTTCAATGAATGAGAATAGAGTTTTATGTGAAGATTGCCATACAGAAACGCCACATAAAAAAGATATTTTGAATGAACATACCCTTAAAGTTGCTTGCCAAACTTGCCATATTCCTATTTATGCAAAAGAAAAAGCAACAAAAATGCATTGGGATTGGTCAAAAGCCGGAAAGTTAAAAGACGGCAAACCTTATTTTGAAGAGGATAGTTTGGGAGAGCACTCATATCTTTAAATAAAAGGTTCCTTTGTCTGGGAAAGAAACATCAAGCCCGAATATCAATGGTTTAACGGAACAGCTTCTCATTATTTGGAAGGGGATGTTGTGGAAGACACTACCAAACCAATAGTTATGAATAAGCTTAACGGTTCTTATGCAGATTCAGAGTCTAAAATAATTCCAGTAAAAGTACACAGGGCAATTCAGCCGTTCGATCCGATTAATAAAATATTAATTCAACCTAAACTTTATTCTGATAAAAAAGGTGAAGGTGCATTTTGGAAAGATTTTAACTGGGAAACAGCAAGTAAAGAGGGAATGAAAGATGCCGGTTTACCTTTTAGCGGTAAAATAACTTTTGTTAAAACAGAAATGAACTGGCCGATTAATCATCAAGTATCTTTTGCAAAAGATGCCGTTCAATGTTCCGAATGCCATACAAGAGAAAATGGAAGGTTAGCAAAGTTAACTGATTTTTATATGCCCGGAAGAGATTATTCTAGATTTATTGATTTGTTTGGGGTTTGGAATATTATTCTGGCGATTATCGGAATTATTATTCATGCTTCTTTAAGGATATTTTTTAGGAAAAAGATAAAGAACGGAGCACATAATGAAAACTAAAAAAGTATATGTATATAGATCATTTGAAAGATTCTGGCATTGGATGCAGGCAATTCTTATTATATTCTTGGCTTTTACCGGCTTTGAAATCCATGGATCACTAAGTTTTTTCGGATTTGAAGAAGCCGTTGCTTATCATAATATTGCAGCCTATCTCTTCATCACTTTAGTAATCTTTGCAATATTCTGGCATTTTTCAACCGGGGAATGGAGACAATATGTTCCTACACTGGATAATATTTC
>JAJRZB010000248.1 GCA_024275455.1 Bacteroidota bacterium
TATATAATAATGAAATTCTTTTAAACTTGCGACTATCAAAAATGAAGACTAAGAACATTTCCTTTATAGTTGTTATAACTAGAGAAATAATTGACAACCATCTTGGCTTTATACGAAACAACAAGATCCACAAATAATTTCTTATGGTGAAATACTTTATCCAATAATTATTATATTTTATTCTATAAACAGTTTTGAATTTTAGATTAATTTTAATTAGTGAATTCTGATAATTTTCTTTATGGTAAATTTTTACATTTGGCAATAACAGAATATCACCGAATTCTTTCATTCTAAGAGAATATTCTATATCATCATTGTGTATAAAAAACTCTTTCTTTGGAAAACCAACTAATGTAATAGCATTTCTATTTATTAAAACACCAACAAAGGATGTAAGATCAATATTCACTTTTTCTTTTTCTAAAACTTCCTTTGTAATCGATTTTTGTAACATCCCAATTTTTATGATATTCTTATTTAGATATCCTCTATGATCATATACTCTCTTATTTTGCATATTATAAACATCTGGGCATATCATTGCTAGATTTGGTGATGCCTTTTTAATTAAATTAGCAAGTGTAACAATTTCAGGTTCAGCATCATCATCCATACACCAAATCCAATCGTAACCTTTTTCATAAGCTGTTTTGATTCCTGTATAAAATCCACCAGCACCACCTAAATTAGCTTGATGAATTACTGTTAAATCATTTTGCTCATCCAACAATTCTTTTGTTCCATCTGTACTATTATTATTTACAACTATTATTTCATCAAGTTTTCTTGTTTGGTTTCTTAAAGAGGATATGCATTCTTTTAATAATTCTAATCTGTTGTATGTAACAACAACGGCACAAATTTTACTTCCCATTATTTTGGTTTTCCCTTGTCAACTGAGTTCAAACTATTTAACACTTTCCGTCCATATTAAAACATTTATATTCCGCAAGGCAACCTATAAAAATAACATTTTTTATTTTTTTGCTTCTTGCTTATATAACAAGTATTTCTTTTCATTTTCACTGTAAAAAACCGATAAGAAATAATGGTCTTTTAATTCCGTCAAAATTATCTCCATCAGCAAATATTATTGATTTTTCCATATCGATACCTTTAAATTGTCTTATTCCTTTTCCTTTTCCGCCAATTTCTATAATATATTTTATTTTGTTATTATCTATAAGATAATCGGGTGTTTTTTTTCCTTTTTTTGTTTTCAGATAATAAATTTTCATGCCTTTCATTCTCAAAGTTTCTACAAAAAAATCTTCACGTAAACCTCCAATTGCTTCATTGTATCCATTATAAAGTAGCCTGAAAGGCAAATTCATTACTATTTTAGGCTCTTTTAATACGTTTGTTCCTTTAGGCAAAACCACATTAATTACAAATGCTTTTTCCAATAACTTAATATATTGTTCTGCTTTATATTTTGTTATTTTAAGATTATTTGAAAGTGAAGTATAATTTATTCCGTCAATTTGAGCTTTCCCGATAAACTCAACTGTTTTTTTTATTAGATTTAATTCATCTGTAGTAAGTTTTGCTACAAGCGGTATATCACGAAAAATTATTTTATCCAATATATTTTTCAACATCAACAAAACATCCGGCTCTTCCAATGAGAAAGGCATTAAATTACCTGAAATAAACTCTTTAAAAGAATGTCCAGCTCTAATGTGTTCAGCTTTCCATTTTTTTTCTTTTATATCTTTTAGTGAAATAGTGGAAACAGTAATGTTTTTTTTAAACGAAAGATATTCTCTGTAGCTAAAAGGATAAATGTTAATAATTTTTACTCTTCTTGATAAATCATAAGCAGATTCATATAATGATAGGGAGACTGAACTTGTAAAGTATATCTTAACATCTAAAAAATCATAAATGGTTTTTAATTCCCTTTCATATCCCTTTAAATAATGTATCTCATCAAGAAAAAATAATTTATATTGGTAGGTTTCACTTAAATTTTTAACTAACTCGTAAAGACTATCAATCTCTATCGAATCAATGGAAATATAAATTGAATCTTTTTTTTGCCGGGCTATCTGCTTAAACAACACGGATTTACCCACACCTCTGGCACCAATCAACCCGACAAAATGTTTTCCTCTGTCATTTAATAAGTCTTTAGCAATAAATCTCTTTTTAGAATATTTACAGTTTTTTTCTAGTGCTTGATTATGAAACTCTATTATTTTATTTATATTCATTTTTTTAATAACGGTTGTTTTGTAAAATCATTATACAGAATACCCGTCATTTTGTCAAATCATTTTACAAAATGTACTTATTTGTTAAATTTTAACCTATTTCTTTTAAAACCCTTCCGACTACTCCATCCATATTAAAATACTTATACTCCGCAAGTCTCCCAAGAAAAATTACGTTGTTTAATTTATCCGCTTTCTCTTTATATAACAAATATCTCTTTCTATTTTCTTCCGTCGGAATAGGATAATACGGTTCACCTTCGGATTGCGGATATTCTTTACTGATTGAAGTAGAGTTTTTATCTTGTCCCGTTAAATATTTATACTCAGTAATTCTTGTAAATGCAGGTTCACTTTCCACATAATTTACCACGGCTATTTCTTGGTTTTTCTCTTTCTTATGATTCTCCCACTCAAACTTAATCGAGCGATACGGAAGTTTTCCAAACTTATAATCAAAGTAATAATCGATCGGCCCAGTGTAAATCATTTTATCAAAAGTTATGTCGTTTATAATTTTTTTGTAGTCCGTATTTAATACAATTTCAATATTTTTTTGATTTAACATTTTCTCGAACATTTTTGTATATCCGTCTTTCGGCATAAATTGATATTTATCGGTAAAGTATCTGTCATCATTGTTTGTTCTTACGGGAATTCTTCCGCAAACGGATGGTGATAATTCAGAAGGATCTAAATCCCATTGTTTCTTCGTGTAGAATTTAAAGAACTTTTCATATAAATCAATACCAACTTGGCTTATAACTATATCTTCCGAATTTTCAATCGGATATCTCTTTTCTTTTATACTTTCATAAAACCTTTTTACTTCTTCCTCCCGCGTAAAGTTTTTATTGTATAATTTATTAATAGTTGTTCTATTTATTGGAATCGGGTAAAGTTTATTATCTAATTTCGCCAAAACTCTGTGTTCGTAAAATCTCCACCCGGTAAACTGTGAAAGATAATCAAAAACTTTTTTACTGTTTGTATGAAAAATATGAGGACCGTATTTATGTATTAATATTCCATGCTTATCATATTCATCATAAGCATTACCGCCAATATGATTTCTTTTTTCAACTATTAACACCTTTTTGTTATGTTGAGATGCCAATCTTTCTGCAGCAACAGCACCGGCAAAACCTGCACCAACAATTAAATAATCATATTTCATGTTGTAGGTTCAACTTTAACAAAGATATTAATATTTTTATTAAAAAGGAATATTATCATCATCGATGTAACTAATATTTCAGTCAACAAAACTGAAACTGCCGTACCGATTTCAAAATAAATTGGAACGATAACAAATGATAAGATTAGATTAAAAATACCGGCTATAATTATAATATTAGCAAAATCTTTTTTATAACCAAGGTTTAACATTGTTTGAATACCTGCTACGTTACTCAGAAATATAATAAACGGCAAAACAGAAATAATCATTAGGACAGGTATAGAGTGCATATAATTTGGTCCTAAAACTAGAAGAACAATCTCATCCGCAAAAATAAATAAAACAACACTCATAATAATTGAAAAAGAGCCAACTGTTTTAATGTATTTTTTAATAAAATTAAGAGCTATTTTTTTCGACCTTTTAAACTCAAATGAAAGATGGGGGAAAACCGTTTGTCCGGCAATTGAGGTTATATTTTGAACAGCAGATCTTATCCTATCGGCCGCAGAGAAATAACCGACAATTGTATTATTTGCAAATAACCCGAGAATAAAAACATTGGAAATTGTATATAAACTTATAGATAAATTTGACAAGAAATAATGCCATGAATCAATAAATTGTTTTTTTATTTGAATTTTTTCTGGTAAATAAAAATTAATTTTAAAATTTTGCTTTACGGCAATTAGTCCTATAATCCCTATTAATACAGCACTTCCTGCATTTAAGCTTACTAAAATTATTATATCATCATAAGCCTTTACAAATAGAAATACCATTGCAACCCAAATAATTTTAATTCCTATCGTAATTGCACTTATAAATCCCATTCTTTCAACACCTTGAAAAAACCAAACTGGGAATAGTACTGTTCCAAAAACAGATATAAACGAAATAAAATAGATTTCATAATTCCTTGCAAATTTAGAAAATACTAATACCACCGGAATAATGATGATTATACTTAATAGAAAAAGAATAATTTTAACCATCATTACAGAATTAAATATTTCACAAATTCTATAGTTATTTTCTCTATTTATCGAAATTTCTTTTGTAGCTGAAAGATTGAAACCATAATCTGTTAACACGGTAAAATAGCCAACAAAAGCCATGGCAAAGGACACCAGCCCATAACCATCAGGACCTAATACACGTACCAAGTAAGGAAAAGTAATTAAAGGAAGTATATATTGAGAAATTTGAAGAAGAGATAAGGATGAGAAATTTCTAAAAAGAATTTTATTTTTTTCGAAAGTTGTCTTTATGTAATCATAAAATGACATATTACTTTTTAACTAACCATTCTTGAGGATTTTGATAATTTTTTTCATTCCATATTTCGAAATGTAAAATTCTGCCTTCTAAACTTTCATTAACTTTACCGATCGGATCCCCCGCTTCAACTTTATTTCCTTCCAAAACATTTATCTCAGAAAGATGTCCATACACTGTTCTATAATTATCTCTGTGTGTAATAATTAAAACGCTTCCGTAACCGGGTATCCATTCAATAGCGCTAACAATACCTTCGGCAACGGCATAAACTTCCTTTTCATCTTTTTTCGTTACAATATCAATTCCATAATTTAAGGTAACGGTCTTAGTTTTTTTATTTTTATTTTCCCCAAATTCTCTACCTATTTTAGCATTTTTAACGGGCCAATTCAAAACACCTTTTAATTCAGCAAAATTTTCAAAACTATCGTAATTAAAATAGTCTGTATAATTTTCTAAATTTCCTTTAAATTTTTCAGTTCTAAATTTTCGTTCCCTTTCCCTTTCCTTCTTAATAAGATCAGCAATCATTCGTTTAATGGTAATTTCCATTTTATGTTTATCTTCAATCTCTTTAGCTACATTTTTTTTATTCTTTTTTAAAGATTTTAATAATTTATTTTTTTTCGACCTTTTAGACTCAATATTTTTTTTCTCCGCCAATCTTTCATCAATAAGTTTTTCTTTCTCTTTTAATTCATTTTCTAATTTAGCTTTTTGTAATGCCAAATTTTCTTTTGTTTTTTTTAACAACTCAGCATTTCTTTCACTTTCATTGTTAATATATTCTAAATTTTTATACCGAAGTAAAGCCTGGTTAAACGATTCGGCATTAAGCAGATATTTTAATGTTGAACTCTCGCCTTGCTTATATAACCATACCAAATAATTACTATATTCTTTTTGAAGATTTTTCAATTTCTCAGTTAATTTTTTAATCTGTTTTCTAATATTATTTATAGACTTTTCTTTGGATTTTTCCTCTTTTTCAAGGGTTTTAATTTTTTTACTTATCAGAAGCTTTTGTTGATCTAATTTTTTTAAAACTTTTAGGTTATTTTTTTCTTGCGATGAAAGTTGGTTAAGTTCTTTTTCTAATTTTTCAATTTGTTCTTTTAATGAATTTAGCTCACTATTTTTATCTTCAATCTTTTCTTTTATCTGCGCAGTTAGATAAGATGATATTAAAAATATCAGCAATATTTGGATTTTAAGAAACTTCATAAATATTTAATTTTAGCATCTCTGGGTATTTCCAGAGTAAGGTTTTCCAAATTTTCATTTACTTTAATATTTCTGTAATCAATTGAAACTTTTTGGTTATCAATTTTATTTTGGATTACATTTTTATAGGGAATAGCTACCCTATTGTTAATTTCAAAATCTGAATATTGCCCTTCAAAAAGCAAGATGCCCGGATCTTTATAGAGTTCATATTTTTTAATGGCAAGATTATTTATCTGAATAATAAATTCACTTTGTTTACCGGTTAATGAATCTCTATAAGTAAGATAATAATCCTCATTGGTAAGTTTAAACTCATCCGGTTGTAATCTAAGTTTATCGGTTAAATCTACTGAACCGGCAAAAGCATCAATCATTTCCGCAAACGATAAATCTATATGAAAAATCTTCTTTAAAACATTTTTATCTGTTCTTCCTTTATAAACAACATTTTTTAAAGCATTATAAAAAGTAAACTCAGAATTAGTAACTAATGCTTGAGCAATATCAATTCCAAAGGGTCCGTAAATAACTAACTTTAACGAGTCCGGTTTTTTTAGAAAGATTTCAAAACTTGCTTTTGCATCCAACTTTGGTGATTCTATATTTAAGATTCCCGAACCCTCGAAAGTTTTAATTTTTCTTCTGTTCGCCTCAAGTCTTTTTACCAATCTATCTGCAGGCAAAACCTCTTCTTCATACACCGGTTTTGATGGTACACAGCTTATCGCGAAAATCAATAATAATATAAAAACAATAATTTTATTTGTTATTTTCAATCTAAACCTTTTTCTATTTTTAATTTAACATTCGTTAATGTTGAATCCATTTCAACAGCTTTTTGCCAAAGTTTTTTAGCATTTTGTTTATCATTCATTCTATAATAAACATCTCCAAGATGATCTAACAATGTAGCATTATTGTTATCAAACTCAATAGCTTTATCTATATATTTTTTTGCACTGTCATATTTACCCATCTGATAATAAACCCAGCCGATTGTATCCAAGTAAGAGGAATTTTCCGGTTCTTTATCAACAGCAGTCTGAACCATTTTTAATGCTCTTTCTAGTTGAACACCACGCTCTGCAAGTGAATAAGCAAAGTTATTAAGAATTAAAATATCTGTAGAATCTATTGCTACAGCTCTATTATAGAGACTGTCACTCTTATCAAACATTTTTTTTGAATCATAAATTAATCCCATCATCCCTAAGGCTTGGATGTTGTTTGGATCAATTCTAAGTGCCCTTTCCAAATAAACCAATGCTTTATCATCTTGTTTTGTTTGATTTAGAGAAAAACTGTACGCTAAAGTTGAGTTAAGATCGTTCGGGTTTAACTCAACGGCAGTTTTAAGATACTCCAATGCTCCTTTATGATCTGAGTTTTGTGCTAACGATAATCCTAATATTAAATTTATTACATAATTTCTCGGAAATTTTTTAACAGCTTTTTCCATTTCAATAGCTGCATTTGTATAGTCACCTTTTTCAAAAAGAATTTGACCCAAACGAATTCTTAAATCGGAATTAAGTTTAGCAAGATCAATAGCTTTTTTAAAATAGTATAAGGTAAGCGAGTCATCTTTTTCTTTATTTGCTAATTCTCCAAGATACGCATTTATTTGCCAATCGGATGAATCTTTATCAATAACTTTCAAAATATTTTTAGCATAGGGAACTACAATAGAATCCTTCAGTGCTTCACCATAAAAAGCCGTACCGATTCTTATTTTTGTTTTGAAAGGGATGGTTTCACGTTCTATTATTTTCTTATATTCGGCAGCACCTTGTTCCCACTTTTTCATTTTCACTAATGTATTTCCCTTTAATTCAATTAAATCAAGATCCTCAGGAAATATTTCTATTGTATCATTTACTAAATCAAGTGCTTTATCATATTTTTCATTTTTAACATAGGATTCAATTAGTAATTTTTGCAGCTCTAAATTGGAAGGATTTAATTCAAGCAGTTCTTCTACCGTAGTAATGGTTTCATCAACCTGTCCTAACCTTTCGTTTAATGAAGCAATTTTTAAAAGTACATTCCACTCAGGTCCGGTTAGTCTTAAAATTTTCTTGTAAGATTCTAAAGCTTTTAACGGTTGATCTTTTTCATATAATTGCGCCAAGTTGAACTGTGCGTTTATATCGGTTGAATCCAATTCAACTATCTTAGAAAATACAACTTGTGCCGAATCGATATTTCTACTAACCGAATAAATTGCACCTAGAAGTGTTAGATATTCGATATTATCTTTTTCTAAACTAACCGCCTTTTAGAGTTTTCCAGAGCAGGATGAAATTTATTCAATCTAAAGTAATCTTTTGCCAGTGCGTAATAAATACCGGCACTTGGGTCTAGTCTTAACGCTTCTTGATAGTCAAGAATTGCTTCGGCATATTTTCCTTCAATATCAAGTAAAGAGGCATCAATAAAAAGTTGTTTTGCAAATTCAATTTGTTTTGTTGTTCTTTTTTTAGCCTTAACTTTTTGCTCTTGATCAGTATTTTCAATTTGTGATGAGCAAGCATTAAAAAGAAATAATGTAACTAACAGGTAATAATATATTTTCATTTATATTAAATCTTCCCGAAAAATGTAATAAAATAATAGTAAATATTAATATTAAGAAAAGTTGGTGAAAAATACTTAGTAAATCATATCATCTTCAATAGTATTTAAAAGATTTAGATAACTTTCGTACCTTTCAAAAGATATTTTGCCTCTCTCAACAGCATCCACAACTGCACATCCCGGTTCATGTTCATGTATACATGTGTTAAATTTACAATCGTGTATGTACGGAATAACCGCTTTATAGTAGTGACACAAATCTTCTTTCTTTATTCCAAAAGGATCTATTTCTCTAATGCCTGGGGTATCAATTATATAAGTATTTTCTTTCACTTCTCTCATTTCACCGGTTACTGTTGTGTGCGTTCCTTTATCCGAGTATTCACTTATTTCTCCTACATTAAACTGTAAGGATGGGAACATGACATTTAACAGTGTTGATTTTCCAACTCCGGATCTACCCCAAAACAAACTTACTTTTCCATCTAAACTTTTCTTAATTTCTTTTAATCCAATATTATTAGTTGCACTAATATTGAATACTGTGTAACCAATTTCTGAATAAAATTGTTCCCACATTTTAGATAAATCACGCTTGTCTAAATCAATTTTATTAATAATTACTTTAATATCAATACCCGAACTTTCTGCTGCAACAATTATTCTATCTAAAAACCTGTTATTAAACTCGGGCGATTTAATACTATTTACAATGAAAAGTGTATCAATATTTGATGCAATAATTTGCTCAAGTCTTGAACCTCTTTTTAAACTCCCACGTGCTTTTCCTGCTTTTCTGGAAAGGTAATTATTTCTATTTTTTATTTCCTCAATAACCCCAATTTCATCAGATACTTTAGTAAATTCAACCCAATCGCCAAGAACCGCAACATCTAATGTTAGTAGTTTGTTTTTTTTATGACGAAATTCTTTCTTAAATCTTCCTCTTAAAGAACATCTAAATATTTCTTTAGATGTACTTTGCACATAATAATCTTTACTTTCTATTTTTACAATTCTACCTAAAATATTTTACTCCAAGAATAAAAAAAAGCACCCAAGAAAATAAGGTGCTTTTATTAACAAATCAAATTTAATTTTAGAAATTACATAAAGCTGTAGGAAATTGTCATTACTAATTTATCAACATTTATATCTTGATAGGTTCTGGAAACTTCAACTCCATAATTATCACCAAAATCATTCCACCATCCATGAATATAGGCTAAGTCTAATAATATATTTCCGGTAACCGGAAAACCAACACCAGCGGTGAAATATTTTTTATCATAATCTTTTATATCTCCCTTGAACGGTGAAGGATTATAAATAAATCCTCCTCTAAGTTTTAAGGTAGGATAAGGCAATGTAACTTCCAAACCAATGTTATAATTTATTACTCTTTCAAATACCTCTTTTATTTCATCATTTTTGCTTATAAGTATTTCTTCATCAAACCCGTTTTTAAATTCTATTTGAGAATAATCAACTAATTTTGCACTTGCATTAACTCTTACCAATGGAAGTAACGCCGAAAATCCTGCACTAATTTCCATAGGAGTAGAAATTTCATATCTGTTAATTGTTCCAGGTTGATCTACAGCAAAAACATTATTTGAGAAATAAGATTTGCCGTAGATTGAATAACTTTCTTCAATATTAAATGTAGAAGGTAATTTTACCGTTGCACCAAAACTTAGTGCAGAGTTTGGTTTATATAAAAGTCCTAATCTTAAATCCCAACCGGAAATGTTCCAATCAATAATATCATTTAACTTGAATGATTCAAAACCTAAGGTACTGGAATCTTGAGGATCAAGTAACCCGGTGTAATTATCAAACTCATAATCATTTTCTGTATAATTTCTATTACTTAGATAGTTACCCGAAATTATATTAAAAGTTGCTCCTAAAAAAACATCCTTTGATATTTCCAATGCTCCGGACATAATCCAACTTTTTAATTGACCATCTTCTTTGATTGACCCTATTTGACGTAAGTTCCCGTTAATAGAGGTTTCATCATTAAGATAATTACCTTCCGAATCATACACAGGATAACTAACACCTAGTTCAAAAGCAATGTCTTCATTGAATGCAGTTAGGTCTTGAATCATAGAATTATTACCACTGTTAAATCCGCTAAAAGATAAAGCAGAATTAAAATTTCTAGTCTGCTGATATCCGAAAGCCAATACGGCACTGCCTTTTTTTGCAGGAAGAGGCAATACTAAACTAAACTGACTAAAATCTGTATTTTCACTTTGTGAATTGGATAAATTATTAAAAAATGAAACCGAATTATCAAATTCACTTGAATTTATACCAAACTTAAGAATGTTCTTGCGTATAGTTCCAAGACCGGCAGGGTTTATTAAAGCACTGGAAAAATTCCCGAATGTTGCAATTGTACTGTTTCCCAAAGCCAGTGTTCTGGCATCAAAATCAATAGTTTGCTCGCTTAATCTATATCCATCATTGTAATTCTGAGCCATGATAAAATTACTAATAAAGAACAGAGCTAATAATATTTTATAATTTAATTTATTCATTATCTTCTACTCCTGCCGCCACTGCTACCTCTACTTGAGCCTGAACTTGTACCGGAACTTCTCGAACTGCTTCTTGAACTACTGGAAGAATAACCCTTGGAACTCGAACTTCTACTGGATCTTGAAGGAGAGGAATAGCTTTTACTACTGCTGGACCTTCGAGAAGGAGAATAACTTTTTGTTGTTCTTTTATTACTACTTTTTGATCTATAACTACTTGTTGATTTTTTCGAAGTATATCTTTTCGATTTATACGTGCTGCTTTTATCCCTCGAACTGTATTTTGTCCTTGGTTTGCTAAAAGATTTATTTTTAGTTTTATAACTTTTTTTGGAGCTGTAAGATTTGCTTCTGGCACTCTTGCTTTCACTTAAAGATTTTTTTGAACTTCTATTTTTGTTGATAGAAATTTTTCTTCTATTTGTATTATTTTTTGATTTGTAAGTTCTTTTAGCCTCATTAGAACTTTTATATTTGTTAACCCTAATAGATGATTTTTTATCTTGATTTATTTTTTTACTACTGGCAATTTGGCTTCTTCCTGCTTTACTGTTGATAACTTCATTAGATCTAGTATTCCTTAAACTGGTCTTTCCAACAGTTGCTCTCGATGATGTTGAACTTCTTCCAGCCCTATTGGTTACTGATATTTCATTCCTATCAGTTGTTCTATTCTTTGTTAATGATGTTCTTGTGCTTATTGATCTTGAAGCTCTATCATTATAAGCAGTACTATAACTTCTTCTTCCACTATTATCTCTTAAACGTGAGTTCCAATTTGTACGTAATTTAGTTTTACCAAAACCATAATCCCCGCTGTAATAATTATTATTCCAGTAACTATTATTCCCATAATAACCAGTGTTATACCATCCCCAATATCTATAGTTGTATGAATAATAATTTAGGTAATAAGGGTATGAATAATATGGATTATAAAGGCTGTATGACCAAGGCCACCAACTATCCCACCAAGGATCATAAACTATCGGGTATGACCATAAATAAATATTCGGATAATAATCATCATAATAATAATATCTTCTATTATTCGAAAAATATTCATCATCGTCATAATAATATGCATCATTGTTATCATTTTCATTATAATATTCGTCATCTGCATAATATTCTGAAGAATCTGCATAACCCTCGTTCGTATCTAAATCGTTAGTTTCTACATACTTTTCACTTGGACGATCAACATTTTATACTTTATCCCAATAAGCTTCTCTTTCATAATCATATCCAATTTCGGTATAACAACCGGTAAGAAAAAGCGAAAGTGCGAATATTGTTACAATTATATATTTTTTCATTTCATACCTCTCTAATATTAATCTATCCATTAACACTCAATAACCAAGCCAAAAAAACAGCTTAAAAAAGCACTTATTGTCTAAATTTAACTTCTTTCTGTCTATTATATTAAACTTTCTGTTTAGTTTATTATACAATGTGTTCATTTCATAGTTTCATCAAAAATATTCAGATTGTTATTCTCATAAGAATTTGGGTCTATTAAAAATGCTCTTTATTCTCATGTTCGTAGAAAAAACAGATAATAGAGGTATAATTTTTCAGAAATTTATGTAATTATTGCATGAAAAATATATTACAATCTTATAAATTCTATTCTAAAAATTTATTGTTTCTGTATAATATGAAGTGTAAATCTTGTCGGATTTAGAGAAAATGCAGAAGATATTTCAAAAGTAAAAGAACCTTCTCCCTCCCCGGTTAAAAATTCATACTTATTATTTGATACTTTTTTAATTTCAACCAAGCTGTCACCTTCTAAAATATTTATTGAAGGATTAATATCCCGCCAATTTAATCTCCATCCAAAAGAGTTAATTCCGGAACATAGTAAATAATATTTTGAATTGGCTTCAAGGTTTTTATCAGGGAAATTATGATAGAACTTTACTTCATAAATGCTTAACAAAAAATGCCAAACAAAAAATATAACTACTGCTAATCCAATTATGCCGGAAATAATAATCACAATTTTTTTAAACATTCATTTTATGATGTAATTTTAAAAATCGTACCATCTTTACTATCTTCCAAAATTACACCTATTTCATTCAACTTATTCCGTATCTCATCGGCTAATGTATAGTTTTTTTCTAACTTTGCCTTAGTTCTTAATTCAATTAATATTTTAATTAACTCGTTTTCCTTTGAACCAACCGTCTCCTTTTCAGTAAATAACTTAATCCCCAAAACATCGGTTAACGTTGATTGAAGAAAATTCTTAGCATCTTGTAAAACATTGGAAGATATTTCATCATTCTTACTGATAAATTTGTTAAAATCTCTCACAAAATCAAAAATTGCCGCCAACGCTTTCGGGGAATTAAAATTATCATCCATAGCACTTTCAAAAGCAAAAAGGTAACGTTCAATTTCAAAAACATTTAGTCCGCTCTTTTGGGAAGGAGATATATTTTCTATTCTATTAACAAGATTGTAAATTTTTTCCAGTCCTTTTTCTGCTGCTTCTAATAAATCATCACTAAAACTTAAAGGTCCGGCATAATGAGTTTGACTAAAAAACATTCTAATTGCATTAGAACTAAATTTTTTAAGTACTTCCCGGGCAGTGAAAAAATTACCAAGTGATTTAGACATTTTTTCTTGGTTAATGTTCAAAAATCCGAAATGAATCCAATACTTTACAAATTGTGAATTACAAGCAGCTTCACTTTGTGCAATTTCATTTTCATGGTGTGGGAAAATTAAATCACTTCCCCCGGCA
>JAJRZB010000249.1 GCA_024275455.1 Bacteroidota bacterium
ATTTTGCTTAATCGTCATCCACATGCACTTAACCAAAATAATGAAAAAGGTTTCCAAGTTGAGGGCAACTATGTCGTAGACGAAAATACTAATTTTACATTAAGCTACGGATTAACCAAAACAATCGGATCCAACTCGTTTTACAATAAAGTTATTGGGGTTGAACAAGATTCAAGAAATCAGTTAAAAGAAATTTTTGCACAAATAAATCATATATGGAATGAAAAAATTAAAAATATTTTTTCGTTCGGTTATAACGAAGAAGCAACTTCCACTACAAAAAATTTTACGCCTATTTTAGAAACAGTTTATTATTTGGATGAAACAAATTCGTTAAGATTAATATTTGAACATCAGCAAACCGAGAATTATGTAAATAAAGAAAAATATTTTTCCGATGTTGTTACTTTTGAATATCTAAATTCTCCTGATCTAACACTTTCTTTTGTGGGATAAATGAAAACGAGTGAACCGACCAAGGGAAATACTAAACGTAAATTTTGGGCGTTAGTGCAAGCTGCTTATAAACTTAATGATTATATTGATGTTAGTCTGCTTGTTGGTTCACGACAAGCAGGTAATATTTGTATTGGCGGAGTTTGCAGATATGAACCGGAATTTGAAGGTGTGGAATTAAAGATGTTTACAAGGCTTTACTAATTATTTATGTGCAAAACTTACTTTGTGTTTTTCATACTTACTTGAGGCTCTTTGCGGTTAACATTTAACCACAAAGAGCATTAAGAAATTTTACTAAGGAAATAAATTATTCTAAAATGGGAATGATAAAATAGGAAGTTCTGAAATTCACTTTCTATTGAGAAGTAGTTTAGTTGTTTAATAATTTTACAATAGAAATTGCACCTCTTACATCTCCCTCTTTATAATTCCTCGCTAAATCATTAGGATATTTTTCATTAAGCAGTTTTATCACCTCCGGATTAATCTGGTTATCATCTCCGTGACAATTTAAACAAACTGTTTGAGTTATAATCGGTTTCATATAACGGATAACTTTTTCCCCTTTAATCTCAGTAGTTTCAAACACTTCGGTTTCGGGAACAAGTTCATTCTTAACTTTCATTTTATCAAATTTAATAAGTATTTCTTTTTCAAAAGCATCCGGTTGGTTTTTAAGATTTCTTGTTTTTAAACTTACTCGTTTAATCTCAAGTTTTGTTTTTTCGGCGTAGTTTTTAGTAAGCAGTTGTGCAGTATCGGCACAAACGGCAATAGCTTTAACAGGTCCGCCATTTTTTAAGTTGGGCACCAATATATTTTTTAATTTGGACGTAAACCCTTTGGCTGCCGTACGCATTTCATTTTTAACTGTTTCGTTAATTTCTGTTTTTCCCGAGCAACCGGAAGTAATAACAGCAAACAAAATTGAAAGAAATATAATTATAAATTTTTTCATGTAACCTCTGTTAAAAATAGTGTAGAATTAAACGTTTTGCTTTTATGGTAAATTTACAAAATTTGTATGATGAAAAAACTTTTTAAAAGATTCTTTTTGAATAATATTAGGTGGAAGGGTATTAAACTTATCATTTTTTTTAGTTTAAAAGTATATTAAAAATTGAACCCCTCCCAACCTCCCCTTTGTTAAAGGGGAGGAGTTTTTAGATACGGAATATGCTGCCGATTTAGAGCTATAAAAATTGTTTAGACACTAAGTGGTTCGTAACTACCTTGCAATAATTTTAGTTATAGAGTTTCTAATTTTAACCGTTTGTACCAAATATCTACCGCTTATACTGAAATAGCTTAAATTTAGCATTTTAATTTGGCTATATGTTTTTTTTGCGATATTTGTATCCGAATATTTAACGACATAGTTAATAAATAATGAAAAATTTTGTTAAACATATTGTTTTTATAACTATTACGGTGTTTTTATTTATAGAATGTAACGCACCTACAAAACCAATAACACCTGTAGAAAAAGTGCCTTATATGACGTTAAATATTGGTGATCAAAGACAATATTACGACCAAAATATAAATCTTTATACTGAATGGAATGTAATTGATACCGCTAGAAGAACCGATGGGTCAAAAATTTTTTTAGCAGAATATTTTATGTATTTACCAAATGGACGTTATGAAGGAAAATTTAGTCATTTTATTAGAGATGGTTATTTTTGGCAAACGGATACAGATACTGTAAAAGAACCAGGGATCAATGAAGAAAATCCGTTTTTAGAAACTAAGATAATTCCAATATTTCCAAATGGTGATGAATATTTTATTAGTACAATTGGTGTCCCGGATTCTGAAAAGGTTTACCGTAAAATAAGAGTAATTGATTCCTTAGAAACACCCCTAGCTACTTATAAAGATGTATTAGAATGTGAAGTTATTGGGAAAGATACTTCAAGGGTTGTAAAGGTTTATTATGTTAAAGAATACGGCCATATCGGGCTTGAAATTACAAATCAGAACGGTACTACACAATCCTTTGCTACCTACATTAAAGTTGGCGATAAAGAAATCGGGGAATATATACCATTAAAAGCAAAAAAAATAAATGGATTAGTAGATGAAGCTATATTTATTGATTATAATTTTTTTAATAACCAATTCTATTTTTTCTCAAGAAATAAAAGAAACTAAAGCATTTTCTCGTTCTCAATTTTCATTCTTTGGCGGATTATGTTTAGCGAATAATTCTGATATTTTTGGTTCGGTTTATGCTGAAGGAGCCACAAATCTTTACCCTAATTTATATATTAAGTTATCTATTGGTTATTATCGATTAAATAATAAAGAAACTTACAAAGTAAAAACCTATAAGTTACTTAACATCGGATCATATAAAAAATACCATACTTTATTTTATGATGTATTGGGTACGGAGTATCAAATAATACCAATCTCTGTTGGGTTTTTATTTTCTTCTCATAACGGAATTTTTAGACCATATGCAATGCTTGATTTTAGTTATAATTTAATTGATCCTTTATTAAATAAAACACAGGAAATTAAAATAGATGAATATGATTTTTTTGATCAAATTCCTTCAGATTATTTGAAAACAAATGTTTTACCTAACGGTTCATATGGTTTAGCCATAGGTATAGGTTGTAAGTATTTAATTGTTTCCGGAATAAGTTTAAATTTAAGATATTTTTATAAAATAGATACAGAGATACTAAATTCACATCAGATTTTAATAGGTGTAACTTTTTAGAAGATCAACCATTCAAAAAAGGAGGTATTAGCTTATAAAAACTAAAAAAAACCCGATGCTGGCGGGCACCGGGCAAATTACAAACAAATGTTAAATGCATAAAAAGCCTTGCTAGCTTTAAAAATTTTGTTTGTATTTTAAATATAAATAATCCGCCTATAATTTCAAATAATTATTGGAGTAAAAAATGAAATGGATTATTACACTTATTTTAATTTTTAGTTCTTTAACATTTAGTCAAAATCTTTATTTTAGTGAACCCACTTCTACGCATATTGACTACATATGGGTAAGTGGTAAAGGACCTATTGCTTATAATATGTATGTTGCAAATGGATGGGTAGTGAATTGGTGGCGCGCAAAAATAAAAAATCCATCTGGAACATGGACAGATTGGGAATATGGCGAAACTGGTGGTTGGTGGGTAAAGTATGCTTCCCCCCATCCCCTGAACAATCTTTCATAGAAATTAATGTATAAAATAATATTGTTAAAATTAAAGAACAATACTAAGATAAATATAAAGAACAAGTATTAAAATAAACCTCAGCAGGAGTTTTATAATCTAAA
>JAJRZB010000020.1 GCA_024275455.1 Bacteroidota bacterium
ATCACTTACAATCCCAATAAAAGAGGGCAGCCTAAACCTTGGTACTTGGCAAGGAATTTATCTTTGCGAACACAGAGATTACGGAGGTGCAAGAAAGATTGTTGTTACGTTAATTGGAGAGAACAATTAGGCATACAACTCGGGTAAAGTTATAAAAGATAATTTTATAGTATTACATCTGATATTCTAAATAAACATACAAATTAAAACTACCCGTCATTCCGGTGATTTTTTAGCCGGAATCTCATGAATATTTTTCCAATTTAATAAATGTACTAACCTTAGTTTTTATCTAACAAAAAAGAGAGGATACCATGCAAGAAGGAATAATAGACCAATTAAAAATACAAGAGAAATTTTTTCTCAATACGGTTAGCTGCTTGACCGAAGAAGATTCCGGATTTAAACCGAATGAAGAAATGTACACTGTAGCACAGCATATCGGACATACTGCCGAAACATACGATTGGTTTATCGAAGGGGCATTTGGTAGCGGTTTTAATATGAACTTTGAAAACTATGTGGAAGAAATGAAAAAATACACCTCACTTAGCAAAACTGTGGAGCAATTAAAAACATCAATAGCAAATGCCATAGAAAAAATAAAATCATATTCCGAAGAAGAATTAATGATGCCGATTACCGGAGAAATAATGACCGGTTCACCTAAAATGGTAATAGTCTATGCGCTTGGAGATCATACAGCCCATAACAGAGGCTCACTTGCAGTTTATGCAAGATTGTTAGGTAAAAAACCTCAAATGCCATATGGAGAAGTGTAAATAATAAATTATTTTTGGAAGAGAACATATAGCAACAAAGTTGTAAAGAACAAATATTAAATTACAAATAGTAAAATCCAAATTATTGATTTAATAGAAGTCTTTGAAGAACTACAAAACAGCTATCATTTGTAAAAACATTGCAAATGATTATGTTTTGAGAGATTATGTATAAGCAATAATAGTGTTTTAAATTTGAAGCTTCAATTTTGAAATTTATTTGATATTTGTTTTTTGTGTTTTGAAGTTTTGCTATTTACGTAGTGTTCTCTTCTTACTTTTATAATCCTAATCCCGAAAAAAAAATCGTACTGCAATTTCTTGAAATACCTTTGTAACTTTTCTCAAACTTGCTTGTCTATTTGATTAAACCAATGAAGTTAAAAATTCTGAAACAGTCCAAAGAAATAATATCGCTTTCTGAACTTTACAAAATGTTCTCAAAAGATATCTTTAGATATTCATTCAGTATTTTGAAAAATGAAGAGAAAGCAAAAGATGCCGTGCAAGAGGTGTTTGTTAAGTATGCCGAAAGTGAAAGTTCATTCAAAAGAAATTGTAGTCTAAAAACATGGTTGTTAGTTATAACAAGAAATTATTGCTACAATAAAATAAAAAGCAAAAATAGTAACAACGATAGACTTGATAATTATACTACTAGCAAATTTTATGAGAACGATTATGATTCGGAAATAACAATAAAGGATGCTTTAATGCAATTGAGTATATAACAAAACGAGCTAATTTATTTACTGGAATATGAAAAGTATTCATACAAAGAAATTGCCGAGATAACGGAGCAATCATTGGAAAACGTAAAAATTAAAATATTCCGTGCAAGAAAAAATTAAGAGAGATACTAAAATGAAAGACTATGAGAAGTTTTTGAATAACCACGAAATAAAACTGACTTATGTCATTGCGAGGAGTTTTTCCCGAAGCAATCTGCCAAAGAATGAGAGATTGCCATACCTCGATAAAAAGAATCGAGGTTCGCAATGACAGATTCTAAGTTATTTAAAGATTCCTATGAATTTATGATAAGTCAATTTGTAGATAATGAACTATCTGCAAGTGAGCAGAGAGAACTTTTTATTTTTCTTTCTGAAAGTGAAGAAGGAAGAAAAACACTTTCGGATTATATGGAAATGAAAAAAGAAACGAAGCTATTTTATGCCGGAATAAATCCCGAATTAAACAAAGCCAAAATAGTAGCAACTAATAATATCCCGAATGGCAGCAAGGGAAAAAAATATAAAACATGGTTCTATTTTTCTGCGGCTGCTTCAATTGTATTTGCGTTGTTATTCTTATCAAATTTTATAAGCGAAAATTCGTATGTGTCTAAGTATAAAAATCTTAAAACAGAGTTTGCGCGTTTACAAGAAGAATATAATAATGTGTTAGATGAAAAAATAAAACTAATCAAAATAAATAAAAATATAGCCGCACAGAAAAATATTCTTGAACTTCAATATGCAGAAGTAGTTCAGCAGTCTGAAAAAAATATTGAGAAAAAAGTTAAGACTAAGTTACAGAACGCTTATAATATGGGGAATGCATATTTGACGATTTTGGCTGAAATTCCTACGGTGAAATTAACCGAAGAAGATTATTTGACCCAATAATTTTGGAGATAAAAATGCGATATCTAATTATTACTCTGCTAGTAATGGTTTTTAGTTTTTCACTATTTGCTCAAAAGAAATTTATTTTCCCGGAAAAATATTTTGATAAAACAGAAAAGACAGATGATGTTAAACTTAATATAAAAATACAGTTCAAACCTAATGTGCCGGGTAGCTTTGGTTCATTATCATATTCCGGTAATGTGGATACAGTCTCAAACGGTTTTTTTTACATAAATGAATCTAATGGTTTCGGAACTGGACCTAATGCAAAAAGTTTGTTAAATAATAGCTTTTTCGGACCACCTTTCGGTACGGAAGATATTTATGATAGCGTTTTAACAAACCGGATATTTAATTTGGAAAAAATTTACGATGAAAAAACTTTTACCAAAATTTTGTTTTTCCAAATGAATAAAAGATTAATTGATTCGGAAGAAGATTCGATAGCTTTATTTTTTAAGTATGCTATTTATGATTTGCTTGATCATCCGGAGAAGTTTCATTATAACTTTGATGTAAAATTATATCATAAAATGATTATTGTCCCTTTTAATGAAGTTGTGCCATTAAATGATTTAAGTAAGCATTTTGAAGGCTATTCTGCGACGTTAGCTATTACTAAAACTACAAAAGAAGAAAGGGAGCTATATTCTAAATTTACCGCTCATAATTTTGATCAAATTTATGAAGCCATAGAAGAATCAAAAATAAGAAATGAGAAATTTAATTTAGGGTTAGAATTTGTTCGTAGTGATAAAAGCAATAAAAATATTTTATTACGTCAACTTGAATATCCGCTTGAAAGCGCAATGGTTTTACGGGATGTAGAAAATGAAATTCCTATTAATTTACCTACACAAATTTATAAGGGGGAATTTAAAGTACCATTTACAATAATGAATAAGGAAAAAGCAAAAAAATATGCAGCGTATAAATCAGCTGAGAGTTTCCTTCAATCAAAATACAATATTTTTGTGGTACCTATTGAATACAGAAAAGATAATTTGCTCTTAGATGTTTTTATAGAATATACTAAAGTTAAAGGATTTTTCCCGAGACCAATTAAAAAAAGATTAACTATTGGAAAAGGAGGAAAATTAAAGTTAGAAATTCCAACACCAAAGACATTATATAGATTCAATGTAAATTTAGAAGATTATGAAATTGATGGTTATGAAGATTATGATAAATATGTTAATGAATATATAGTAATAAGTTTTGAATATGCTGAGAAAGAATAAATAAAACTAGTATGAAAAATATTGATAAAGAATCTGTAAAAATCATAACAAATCAGCGTTATCTGTGCTCCATTTCTTTTTATGAAAACACCAAAACTCTACATCGGAACAGCCGGCTGGTCTTATAAAGATTGGGTACCGAATTTTTATCCGCGCAACCAATCGAAAGAACTTAGCTGGCTTGCATATTACTCGCGTTACTTTAATATGGTGGAAGTTAACTCAACTTACTACACATATTTGGCTCCGCAAGTTGTTAACGGTTGGTTGCGACAAACAGAAAACGCAGATGATTTTTTGTTTACACTAAAATTACATAAGGATTTTACCCACAAACGCCGGTATGGTGAGGAACAAATAAAAGCCATTCAGCAGAATCTTAATATTCTAAAAAGTGCGGAAAGACTTGGCGGATTGCTCATTCAGTTTCCGTACTAATTTGATTTTAACGATGCCAACGTTGATTATTTACGCAAGCTAATTGAAAAGTTTGACGGATATGAAAAATTTGTAGAAGTCCGGCATAAATCGTGGAATAACAAAAAAGCAAAGACAATTACATTCTGTACAATAGATCAGCCGCAAATTGGTGAGGTAATTGAGTTTAAACCAACTGCGGGAAACAAAACTGCATATATTCGTTTCCACGGAAGGAACGAAGAAGCGTGGAGAAAATCACTAAGTAATTTTGGGAAGAAACAAACCTACGAAGAACAAAGTGCAAGGTATGAATATCTTTACACACCTGGAGAACTTGCTGAAATTGACCAAAAGCTAAAAGAAATTTATGACAAAGTAAAAAAGGTTTTTGTTGTAATGAATAATCATCCACACGGAGATGCAGTTGCCAATGCATTTGAGTTGCTTCATCTTTTGAAAGATAGAGTAAAAATAAAAATGCCGGAAACTATTATTAAAGCTTATCCAAGACTGAAAGGGTTTGCGGTAAATTAATGTTTTGCCAAAGTACTGGTAATTTCTTCTATTAAAAAAGAAAATTTACTGTTATTATAAAATGCTCTTTCTTTTTGGTCAAGTAAGGAACCTAGTGTTACTTTAAAATCTCTGGACTTAAAGCTTTCTGCGATTTTTAATATTGTGCGTAGTTTAACTTTATCCTTTGGCAGTTTAATTCCGCGCATTAATAAAAATTGTATGTCAAAAATATCACGTATAATTTTTCTGGATAATGCAGCTTCAATTTTATTATCCATCATTTGTTCCAATGTCAATCCTTTAAGTAAAACTTGTTTGTTAGTAAACTTAGAAAATGCAATTTTTCTTTCCCAGTCAAAGCCGGATTGATTTTTACGAATTTCTATTTTAAGACTTCTTTTAACAATCGGGGAACGGAATTGGAATAAAATTGTGTTACGTTTATTAGCTGAATCTAATATAGAGTATCTCTCAGACAGAGAAGCCTTCAATTTTCTAAAAATAATTTTGGAATC
>JAJRZB010000250.1 GCA_024275455.1 Bacteroidota bacterium
AACATGTTTAAAATTTTAATATCTATTGTGTCTAGCATTGATTGCCTAAATATATAAGGAAAAAACAAATAATTAACTGCAATATTAAGGGATAATTTTAAAAAAAGCAAACTCTTTTTAAGACTATTATTTAAAACTTCCAAAATATTGTGATATAAATCATCTTAATTTGTTAATTTATTGAAATATGGTAGTATTGCAACTAAAAATTTAACAAAAGGGTCAAATAACCCATAATTAACATTCCTAAGTTAAAGCGCTTAAAAATTGTTATAATTCTACGATAATCGTAATAGCCATAAATTTATTAAATCAAAAGTTGAGTTAATTTAAAGTGAATAATGTATCTGGATTTATAAGTATATCATTGGTTTTTATTGCATTTGCAAGTATAGTTTTCTATTTGTTCAAGAAGAATTATTTTAATGGAAACAATTCAGGTTTGGAAAAAGACAGTAATTTAATTAGGCAAAATTTAGCTCAATTACGTAAAACAAACGAGGAACTTACTGAAGAAGTTGTCTTTTTGGAAAACAAGATTGAAAAATTAAAACTAAGAATTAAAAGGTTAAAAGCTGTAATTGTTGAATTAGAAGAACAAAAAGATCAGTTGGAAAAGAGTGAAAAAGAACTTATTAGATTAAGAAAACAAAAAGATGAAACACTTTCAATGGTTGCACATGATATTAAAAATCCTGCAGCTACAATTAAAAATTTTGTAGAGCTGTTAGAATCGTATGACTTGAATGCACAAGAGCAGCAAGAAATATTATCTGGTCTGGTTGAAACATCAAACAGAATTATGAAATTAGCCGATGAATTTTCATTTGTGGTTGCTGAAGAGCAAACAGTTTTTAGATTAAATAAAGAATTATGCAATATTAACAAAGCTGTTGAAAGTATAGTCGCTTCTAATAAAAGCACTGCCGAGAAAAAAGAAATAAATTTAAATGTAAAAAAATATGTTGTAATACCTGAAACAAAATTTGATGAGATAAAAATAAAAGAAGTACTGGATAACTTGATTGGAAATGCTATACAGTTTTCTCCACCCAAAACGGAAGTAAAAGTTACAACACAATTAAAAAATAATTTTATAACTGTTGAAATAAGTGATAACGGGTTTGGACTTACAGAAGAGGAAATAACAAAAGCTTTTGACAAAGGTTCAAAGTTAAGCAACAAACCTACCGGAAATGAAAAAAGCTCAGGATTGGGATTATGGATTGCTAAAAAAATTGTAGAAGAACACAATGGCAAAGTTTGGGTTAAAAGTAAAAAAGGAATTGGTTCTACATTTGCTTTTAAAATACCTGTAGAATAAAAAATAGTTGCAGGGATAAGGTAAACCCTATCCCTGCAATATATTAATTTGCTAAAACTGCAGTAACTTTTTTAGCAGCATCTTCAAGAGTTGTTGCAACTTCAAAATTCATTTTAGATTTTTTAAGTAAAACACCGGCTTCTACGGCATTTGTACCTTCAAGCCTAATTACAATAGGAACTTCAACTTTAACTTCTTTAACAGCATTAATTACACCTTGAGCAACTCTATCGCATCTAACAATACCGCCAAAGATATTAATTAAAATAGCTTTAACATTCGGGTCACTTAAAATAATTTTAAATCCGTTAGCAACCGTTTCTTTATTTGCACCGCCGCCTACATCTAAAAAGTTAGCTGGTTCTCCCCCGGCAAGTTTTATTATATCCATTGTTGCCATTGCTAGTCCGGCACCGTTAACCATACATCCAACATTTCCGTCAAGTTTTATATAGTTCAAGTCATACTTTGAAGCTTCGATTTCCAACGGTTCTTCTTCTTCAAAATCTCTAAGTTCAATAATATCTTTATGACGGTAAAGTGCGTTATCATCAAAATTCATTTTTGCATCTAAAGCAATTACTTCACCTTCTTTTGTAACAACTAAAGGATTTATTTCTGCAATAGAAGCGTCTGTAGATTCATAAGCTTTATAAAGTGCCATTAAAAATTTAACAGCATTTTTAAATTGAATACCTTCCAAGCCTAATCCAAACGCTAATTTTCTTGCTTGGTAAGGCTGCATTCCAAGTGCAGGGTCAATTGTTTCTTTAATAATTTTTTCGGGAGTTTCTGCTGCAACTTTTTCAATTTCAACTCCACCTTCTGTAGATGCCATAACAACATTTTTTGATTGTGCTCTATCAAGTGTAATACCTACATACATTTCTTTGTCAATATTAACACCCTGCTCAATTAATAGCCTTTTTACCAATTTCCCTTCCGGTCCGGTTTGATGTGTCACTAAATTCATCCCAAGAATTTGTTTTGCATACTTTCTAACTTCAGGAATATTTTTAGCTACTTTAACTCCACCGCCTTTTCCTCTTCCGCCGGCATGTATTTGAGCTTTAACAACTTTAATTTTTCCGCTAATCTCTTTTGCAGCTTTAACAGCATCTTCGGGAGAGAAAACTACTTTACCGTTAGGTACAGGAACATAAAATTTCCTTAAAATTTCTTTTGCTTGATATTCGTGAATTTTCATAATGACCTTTTGGTTTAATTATTTTTCAACATTTTTATAAATACTAATAATTAAAAATAGAAAAAATCTTTCTGTTTTGTTCTATTATTTGATTGTATAAAATAAATTTTACTATAAGTTCTTTTTCAGATAATCAAATATTGTTTCAAAAACATGACGATACGTGTTTTTTCCTTCAAATATTGAATGAGATCTGTTTGGATAAGGTACAACCGAGAAAATTTTATTATGTTTTATCAGTTCATTAATAAGCATTTCTGTATTTTGGTAATGAACATTATCATCACCGGTACCATGGATTAGAAGTAAGTTGCCCTCCAATTGATTAGCATAAGTTATTGGTGAACCTTCTTTATATCCTTTAGCATTTGAACTTGGAAGTCCCATATACCTTTCTTCATAAATTGTATCGTAAAGTTTTTCATCTGTTACCGGGGCTACAGCAACTGCGGTTTTATAGATTTTAGGATATCTGAAAATAGCATTAAGACTCATAGATCCGCCGCCGCTCCATCCCCATACACCAATTCTATTTGAATCTACAAAATCCCATTCCAAAATTCTTTTAGCTGCTTCCGCTTGATCGGCAGTTGTTAATTTACCGAGGTTTCCGTAAATATATTTTCTCCATTCTCTCCCTTTTGGGGCTGGTGTTCCTCTGTTATCAATGCTAATTACAATATATCCGTTTTGTGTTAACATTTGATGCCATAAATAGTTTCTCGACCATCTATCTAAAACTGTTTGGGCAGCCGGTTCTCCATAAACATAAAAAAGTACGGGATATTTATTCTTAGGATTAAAATTTGGCGGCAAAATTTTGAAAGCATCAAGTTGAACATTGTCTTCAATATTTATTTTAAAGAATTCTGCCGGTTTTATGTTAAGTTCTGATAACTTATTTTCCAATTTCTCATTTTTTACTAATTCTCTTATAACTTTATGAGAAGGTAAATTTACAAAATCTATTTTATTTGGATGATTAATGTTTGAATATATATGTATTGCCCATTTAAAATTTGGGGAAATGTTATATGAATTAAAACCTTTGTTAGTAACAGGAGTAATTAACTCTTTAGCATCATCAGTAAATATTGATTTTCTAAATAGATAACTTTGAGTTGCATTATTCGGCGATGCTATAAAGTAAATTTGTTCATTCAATTTGTCAATGCCGACAACGCTTATAACATCATAATTTCCTTTTGTAACTATTTTAACTTCTTTGCCGTCTCGTGAAATTATATAAACATGTCTCCATCCGTCTTTTTCACTTAACCATGTGAAATATTTCCCGTTTTTAAACCATTTTATATTATCTACAACATCAACCCATGCATCATCTTTATCGGTAAAAATATTATTTACACTTCCATCTAAAGCGTTTCCAATATAAACTCTGTTATGGTTTTGCAATCTGTTTAATTGCTGAATAATTACTTCTTCGGAAGACTCTGCCCAATCCATTCTGGCTATATAATTATTTCTTGTCTTTCCGGGAATTTTGAACCAAATAATTTTTTTTGAACTAATTTCTACCACTCCAACTTTGCAAGCTGAATTAGTTGTCCCGACTTTTGGATATTGCACGGGTATTATTTTAGAATAAATGGAATCGGTATTATTAATCATATTAAAAACACCTACACCCTCGGCATCTAATTGCCAGAATGCAATTTTATTTCCATCGGGACTCCACCTGAAACCTTTTCTTAAGCTTAATTCTTCTTCATAAACCCAATCGAATGTTCCATTTATTATGGTTGTTGATCCATCAAAAGTAAGTTGGGTTATTTTGTTTTCTTCAATTGATTCAATATAAATATTATTTTCTCTTACATACGCAACAGACTTATTATCCGCAGATATAGTTGCAAACATTAATGTTGATGGTTTTGCATCACCTCCAAGTTTTTTGAGTTCGTTAGTGATTCTATTTAATATCCAGTAATCACCCCGGGTATTTCTTCTCCAAACTTTTTTAGTGTTTGTAAAGATCAAAAGATATTTTAAATCGCTTGAAAAAGAATATTTGTAAATTGCTAAAGGGTTTTCCAAGTTTTTTGGAGTAAGATTTTCTTTTGTTATTAAAACTTCTTCTTCACCTGTTTGGGAATTGTATTTAACAATTTGCTGGTTAAAATCTTTTCCCTTTTTCAACATTGTATAGCTTTCGCCATTATTAAACCACTGAATTGCACCAAGTCGCTCGGAACTAAATTATTTCTTTCCGTAAATTCTTTCTAATGTAAGAATTGAATCATCATTAGTTTGCGAAAATGACAATGAGGTTAATAAAACGAGTATTACTATTATTGTTTTTAAATATTTTAACATATATTTTCCTGTATTGCTTAAAATTGTTTTATATGGTAAAGATTATTAGATTTAATTAGTAAGTTAATAATCAAATAAATCAATTGGTAATCAAAAAGTATGATGAAATATGAAAACAGTAAAATTCTCTAATAGTGATGAAAAATTAAATGTAGGGAAAATTGTATGTGTTGGCAGAAATTATGCTGCTCACGCAGAAGAATTAGGTAATGAAGTTCCTGAATTCCCGATTATATTTCTTAAACCTCCTTCAATCCTTATTTATGATAACGACAACATTGTACATCCGGATTATTCTGATGAAATGCATCATGAAGTTGAACTGGTTCTTTTAATTGGAGCAAAAATTAAAAATGCTTCTTTGGAAGAAGCGGAAAGAGCTATAATCGGATATGGAGTTGGGTTGGATATGACGTTAAGGGATTTGCAAAGCGAGTTTAAAAAGAAAGGGCATCCTTGGACATTGGCAAAATGTTTTGATACCGGAGCAGTGGTTTCCGAATTTATCTTGAAAAAAAAAATCAGCTTAACCGGTAATGAAAATATTAAATTAAGTATTAACGGAAGTTTGCGTCAAAATTCATCTTTAAAAATGATGATTTTTTCTCCGACAGAGGTAGTGAAATATATTTCCGAAAGAATGACTCTGGAAAAAGGAGATCTTATTTTTACCGGAACTCCTTCCGGTGTTGGTAAAGTTGAACGGGGAGATATAATTGATGCGGAAATTGAAAATATTGGAACATTAAAAAATAAAATTGTATAATTACTAACTAAATTTTATGAAAGGAAAAATATAAATGAATAGAACAAAATTTTTAGTACCGGTGTTGCTACTTGTTTTAGTAACTTTTTTTGCTTGTAACAACCAAGCTCAAGAAAAAGATGACATAAATATTTCAGTTCAAGAATTAAAAACGGCTATGGATTCAGATTCTAATTTGGTAATATTAGATGTAAGAACTCCGCAAGAATTAGTGGGAGAACATGGTCAGATTGAAGGAGTAATTAATATTCCTGTACAAGTTTTGGAAAAAAGAATAAATGAACTTGAACCCTATAAAGATAAAAATATTGCTGTTATCTGTCGATCCGGTAACAGATCTAGAATGGGGACTCAAATATTACTTAAGCATGGATACAAAGCAAAAAATGTTTTAGGTGGAATGAAAGCTTACAATAAATTAAAATAATTATTTTTTGGGATAAGCTTTTGTTAAGTTAAAAGTTTATCCCTCTTTTTTTACCAACCTTTTTTATTTCCTTTAATTTTCCGCAATCCCCGCACTAAGATTATTTACTTGTTATTTCGGACATTTGGTAGTATTTTCTTAAATCACATTAATTTATAAATATAAAATAAATGATCTTCTTAAGTAAAACTATTTTTAGCAGTTCTCTTTTAGTTAAGAAGATATTCTTTTTAATCGTCCTATTTTCGTTTATTCACATTTTTCCACAAACAAGACAAGTAAAAATTAAAAAAATCGGTATGGATCAAGGTCTTTCATTTAACATGATAACCGGCATACTTCAAGATAAGAAAGGATTTATTTGGGTTTCTACGTGGAATGGATTGAATAAATATGACGGTTATAGTTTTAAAGTTTATAAACATATAGATGGTGATTCAACCAGTCTTAGAGTTAATAAAATAGCATGTATTTTGGAGGATAAGTCTGGTAAATTATGGGTTGGCACATTTGGCGGCGGTTTAAGTTTATTTAACAGCAAGGAAGAAAGTTTTATAAATTTTATCCATAATCCTAAAGATAGTAACAGTATAATTACAGATAAAATACTTTCAATATTTGAAGATAGTAAATCAAGACTTTGGATTGGTACAGATAAAATTGGGGTTTCCTTATTAGAAAATTTAGACAAAAATATTTATTCTAAAAATTCTCAAGCCACCAAATTTGTAAATATTAAAAGTGATGATAAAAATCCTTATTCTTTAAAAGGGAAAGGGATTCTTTCTTTTACTGAAGATAAAAAAGGAAATATTTGGCTAGGTTCGTATGATGGATGGCTTAACAAACTACAACCCGAAAATAAATCGGGTTACTTTAAATTTAATATTTATTATCCAAAACCGGAAATATTAAGATATTCATCTGATCTTTCATCCCAGAAATTATTAGAAGATGAGGAGTATAAAGGAATAATTTGGATAGTTGATTATTTTAACGGATTATACTGGTTCGATAGAGAGACCGAAAAATTTATTTATAAATATCCGTTTGAAAAGTTTGATAAAAAACTCCCGCTTGCAAATATTAGTTGTGTTGAAATTGATAATGGGGAATATTGGATCGGTGGTTATGGAATAGATATTTACAATTTCTCATCAAATAGTTTAGAAAAACCTTTAAATGTAAATCGTTACAACTTAGACCCAATTAAAAAATACAGTAAGCGAAATTTATCGGTTGAACACATCTTAAAAGATAGATCCGGAATTGTTTGGATTGGAACAGAATCCCGGGGATTATTTACTCTTAAAAACACAGAACAATTTGATAGTTATATCCTTCCGGTTGAGGATGCATTTTCATCAGAGCCGCATGTGTTAAGTGTTTTGGAAGACAACAGCGTAAATCTTTGGATTGGCACAACTGAAGGTCTGTTCAAATATAATAAATCAGATTATTATAAAAAATATATGCACAACCCAAATATTACCGGTACTATCAGTTCAAACATTGTTTATAGTATTTTACAAGATCCGCAAGGAGTTATATGGATTGGGACATCCGGCGGATTAGATAAATTTAATAAAGAGACTAATAATTTTTCTAATTATGTACATAACTCCAAAGATTCTACCAGTATAAGTAAGGGTGAAATAATTAAATTATTTTCAGATTCAAAAGGTACGCTTTGGATTGGTAGCTGGAATGGTGGACTAAATAAACTTACAATAAATGAAAAAAGGAAAAAAGTAGAATTTTTGCATTACAGATTTGATAAAACCGACCCTTTTAGTATAAGTAATAACAGAATTATGAGTCTTGCTGAAGATAAGAACGGACATTTATGGATTGGTACAGCAGACGGAGGTTTAAATAAACTGGTTTCTGATTACACAATTAAGAAGAAAGGGACAATTATTAAACCCGTTTTTAAAAGTTTTATTAACAAACCGAATGAATTAAACAGCTTAAGCAATAATGATGTTCGTTCAATATTTGTTGATAAAAAAGGGAGTTTGTGGCTTGGCACTTTTGGCGGAGGGCTTAATAAATTTATTCCCCCTCAAAATGATAAACAACAGGCTAAGTTTTATCATTATAATAAAGAAGACGGATTGGCAAATGATATTGTACGTAATATATTGCCGGACTCATCAGGTAATTTATGGATTGGCACGGCAAACGGACTTTCCAAATTTGATATTAAAGCTGAAAAGTTTTGGAATTTTAATATTAGTGACGGTTTGCAAACAGATAAATTTGAAGATGTTGCGTTCCAAAGTAAAAAAAGTAGCAAGCTTTTTTTTGGCGGAATTGGCGGTTTAATTTCTTTTGATCCGGCTGACTTTAAAATTAATTCATATATTCCTAAAGTAGTTATTACCTCTTTCAAACATTTTAATGTAAATGATAGAAAAATGATTGAAGAAAAAGGCATTTCCGAAAAAAAAGAAATATTTCTATCGCACCAAAATAATATTTTAACTTTCGAGTTTTCCCTACTTAATTATAATAATTCATCAAAAAATAATTATGCTTATAAATTAGAAGGATACAATAACAACTGGATTCAGTTAGGGACTAAGAGAGATGTAACATTTACAAATCTTTCTCCGGATGAATACACTTTATTTGTTAAAGGTGCTAATAGTGATGGAGTTTGGAATAATGTAAGTGCTTCGCTAAAGTTGATAATTTTACCGCCGTGGTGGCAAACCTGGTGGGCATTTTTATTTTACGGTTTTGCAATTTTACTTACGCTATTTCTTATTAGACGATATGAATTAGGAAGAATAAAATTAAGAAATCAGTTAAAAATTGAAAAAGTCGAAACCGGGACATTAAGAAAATTAGATACCTTAAAAACTAAATTTTTTACAAATATATCACATGAATTCCGCACTCCTTTAACATTAATTTTGGGGCAGATTGATAGTGTGCAATCGGCTAATCTTAATTCTAAATTAAAAGGGAAATTACATGCTGCCCATAAAAATGCCGAGCGAATATTAAGACTTGTTAATCAGTTACTGGATTTATCAAAAATTGATGCAGGAGAATTTGAACTAAATAAGAAACATTACAATATAGTTTCTTTTCTAAAAAATATCTTTTACTCTTTCGAATCATTAGCAGAGAAAAAAAATATTGAATTAAAATTAATAGCTCCTAACGATAATATATTTGTCGAGATGGAATCAGAAAAAATGGAGAAAGTATTTTATAACATTATATCGAATGCTTTTAAGTTTACAAATAGAGGTGGGAAAATTATTATTAATATTTCAATCGGTTCGGTTGATGAAAATGAAAAGCATCTTCAAGAAATCAAGGAAAAATCAGTAATGATTAGTATTAAAGATAATGGCATCGGCATTCCAAGTGGAAGAATGTCTATGATATTCAACAGATTTTACCAAATTGATAGTTCCGAAACCCGTAATTATAATGGAACGGGAATTGGGTTGGCAATTGCGAAAGAATTGGTTGAACTTCATAATGGTAAAATTTCCGTTAAGAGCAGTGAGGGAATTGGCTCGGAATTTATAATTGAACTGCCGGTTAGTGAAAACATTGAAGAAAAGGTATCTTCACAGATTATTCTTTCAAAAAGTAATTCTATGGAACCTGCCATTGAAGAGATAAGTGAAAATATATCATTAAATGATATACAGATTGAAAATAATTCTTTGGTTAGTAAACAAATAATTTTAATAGTTGAAGACAATGAAGATGTTCGTAATTATATTAAAGAACAGCTTATTGAAAATTACCGGATTATAGAAGCGGAAAACGGAATTGAAGGAATGGAAAAAGCTGAAGCTTATATTCCGGATCTTATTATTTCAGATGTAATGATGCCGAAATTAGATGGTTACCAGTTTTGTAAACAAATTAGACAAAGTGAAAAGACAAGCCATATTCCGATAATAATGTTAACTGCTAAAGCAAGTTTTGATGAAAAGATTGAAGGATTAGAAACCGGTGTTGATGCATTTTTAACAAAGCCGTTTAATTCTAAAGAACTGCAAGTCCGGATTTCTAAATTGCTATACCAACGTGAACAGCTAAGAAAAAAATATAGTCACATTACACAATTAAAACCATCAGAAATTGATGTACAGTCTATAGACCAAGTATTTATTAAGAAAGTTCTAGTTACAATTGAGAGTCACATTGAAGATGAAATCTTCAGTGTGGAAATTCTTGCTTCTGAAGCAAACATGAGCGTTTCTCAGCTTAATAGAAAATTAGGAGCACTAATTAACCAACCGGCGGGCAAATTAATTCGTTCAATGCGTTTGCAAAGAGCCGCAGATCTGCTTAAACAAAATAGCGGTACCATTGCTGAAATTTGTTACCAAGTTGGGTTCAGCGATCAAGCGAATTTTACAAGAGCATTCAAAAAACAATTCGGAGATTCACCATCTGTTTATAAAAAGAAAAAATAAAGTATCTAATAACTCATATTTTAATTTAGTAACCCAAATTCTTTCCGATCAATATTTTACCTTTATAAACAAAAAACAATAATTCACTGATTTGCTCAAAAATGACAAATCTTTGCGTCATATCAACAAGAAATCAGATATTATATCCTTTAATTTTGATTCGCCAACTTTTAGAGTAATCTGTAATGGCAACAAAACATTTAGAAATGAACGGTTACTATAAAGACGAAAAAATAGTTGAAATGGACAATGGACACATTATTGACTTATCACAATTATCTAATAAAACAGAAATACCTTCTATTCCCTATGGAACAAAAGTAGAGGTTATAATTAAGTACGATGCAATTGATTTTTTAAATGGGACTAACGGGATAGTTTGGGCAACATATAATTATATTCAAGCTGATACTATTAAAAATTCACTTTTTGTACAGAATATTTATGGGAGAATTAGAGAATCTGAATTAGTTACAAAGACACTCTTTAAGATTTACATCCCAAATATAATAGATATTAAAAAAGCTATAGATTTTATTTGGAAAGATAGGAATGGTATGAGGTTGGATCCTGATTGGCATTACCCGGTAGATAGTTAAAACGAAAGTTTTAACAAATGGATAAACGGATATTAAATCCAATTGAAATAAATGGAAGTTTTGAATACCCTAAAAAAGGGCAGTCTTTCCGGCATGCTTTAAACCAGAATCTTTTTTTGTTGAAAAGATTCCGTGTAAAAAACATCATGGAATGACAATCTGAGAAAGGTTATGTAAAACCTTCTAAATAATGATAAAGGAGATATATAATGAAAAAAATAGAACAAAAATCATACATATTGTCAGCTTTTTTATTTTTATACTTATTGATTACAATTCCAAATTTTGCACAAGATCCTACCAAGGATGATCCTAAACATTATAAAGTTGAATTAGAAAATGACCAGGTTAGAGTTATCAGAATTACTTACGGTCCCGGAGAAAAATCAGTTATGCATGAACATCCGGAAGGTGTGGTTGTAATGTTGACCAACGGTAAAACAAAATTTAATCTTCCTGATGGGACAAGCATAACAAACAATAATAAAAAAGGTGAAACCTCGTGGGTTAAGGCAACGAAGCATCTACCGCATAACATTGCTGAGAAACCAATGGAAGCAATCTTAATTGAGTTAAAAAAAACAAAAGTACATTAAGCTAACTGAAGAGGTTGACAATAAGTATAAACCTTAAGGATAAGATCAAAGTTTTGTATCAAATAGTAGTTAAAAATTACATCAATTAATCTAAGGAGAAATAGCATGAAACAAATAATTAAAATATCTGCAATGATAATTACAACCCTTTTCTTTTTCCTAAATACAACTGCAGC
>JAJRZB010000251.1 GCA_024275455.1 Bacteroidota bacterium
AGGTAATTAATAAAACATGGAGAAAATTAACTAATGGATAAGTTTGCTTTAGTTTATGAATTTAACAAAGAATCTCCACTTTTAACTTATATGGCTTCAAAAGAGATTGAAGCAAAAAATTATTCTAAAGCTGTAGAGCTTTTTGCTAAAGCTGTTGAAAAGTACCCTTATCATTTAACTGCCCGCCTATTATATGTTATTGCTTTAGCCCATAATAATGAATTTGAAAAAGCTAAAGAAATTTTACAAAATAGCGATGATTTGCTAAATAATCCAAGTACACTTATTTATTATAATAATCGAATTGATAAAATTAAAATAGAAAACGAAGGAGTTTCCTTTAACTTGGATGAAACCGTTAACGAAATTCTTGATGACTCTTTTGTTGAACCGGAAGAATATAATTCCGAAACAGAATTTGATCTTTTAAGTGAAATTAGTGATGGTAATTCCTCTTCTTTACAAAATGAACCAATTCGTGATAACTCAATTATTACAGAAACTTTAGCGGAAATTTATGCATCGCAAGAGAATTATAATGAAGCTTTACAAATTTTTGATAAGTTAAAAATTATCAAACCGGAATTAAAAGAAAAATATGATTTACGGATTTCAGAAATTAATATTGCAATTGAAAATAAAAAACTTAGAAAATTTGGAAATTAGTTTAAATTCCACCTTATTTACCAATCATTTATAATTTAAATAACAAATATCAATCCTTGGAGAAAGTATGTCTCAATCGAGAGAAAAATTATTAAAAAAGATTATCGCTGAAAATTCATCTGACTTTGAATACAAAAATCCCGAAACTGCAATTATATTGGCTGCAGGTCATGGTAAAAGAATTAAATCCCAAACCTCAAAAATGCTTCATAAAATTTTGGGAAAACCAACTGTTGAACGTGTTTTTGAAGCGTGTAAAAACGGATTACCAAAATTAAATTCAATTATTGTAACAGGGATTAAAGCCGAAGATGTAATTAAGGTTATAGGGAAAAGAAAAAACAATTTATTTGCATTCCAAAAAGAACAAAACGGCACCGGACATGCAGTACAAATTGCTCTTAAAAAAATCAATAAGCAAAAATATGATGGAATAGTTTATGTTTTACCCGGTGATATGGGCTTAATAAACGAACAAACTATGAAAATGTTCAGAAAGGAATTTATTAAATCCAAAGCGGATATGATGGTGCTAACAGGTATGTACGAAGGCAACCCGATGGAAAACAGTTACGGTAGAATTATTAGAGTAAAAGATTTTGATATCAATGGGAATCCTTCAAAAGATGCAGGAAAGGTTATTGAAATAATTGAATTTAAAGACATTCTTAATTTAGATGAAAACATTCCTTATAAAAGAGTTTTTAACGGAAAAACTTATGCTTTTACCAAAGACGAATTAATAAAAAACAATGAGTTCAATTCCGGTGTTTTTGCTTTTAAGTTTAACCACCTTGTAAAACAAATAAATAGAATTAAAAGTGATAATGTTCAGGGTGAAATTTATATTACTGATCTAATTGCTTTATTTAACAAAAATCATTTGACAGTTGATGCTGTAAGTGCTAAACAAAAGCATGTTATTATGGGCTTCAATAATAAATCCGTTCTTAAAGAAATGGAAAATATTGCTAGAAAAAGTGTCTACAATCAGTTAAAAGATATTATAGAAATAGCCGACCCGGAAGATTTCTTTATTGCGGATGATGTTGAAAAAGAAATTATTGAACAAGATAAAAAAGGTAAACCTCTTGATATTAAAATCGGTAAAGGTGTTTACATTGGGAAAGGTGTAAAATTAAATTACTGTCTCGAATTTCGGAAAAATGTTTATGTTAACGGGAATGTTGTTTTCGGTAAAAATGTTATTGTTGGAGAAAATGTTCATTTATCGTGTTTCCCCAATCAGAAATTGGAACTGAAAGACAATGTAGAAATTTTATGGGGCGATATAATAAAAGGAAACATAATTATTGGAGAAAACTCAAGAATCGAATCAAGTGTTAATGTAACAGGAAGCGATGACTATCCAACTAAAATTGGTAAAAATGTAATTATTAAAGGGACTAGTTATGTGTTCGGATCAATAATTGACGATGATCTCTTTATTGAACATAGTGTACTCATTCAAAAAAAGGTTGATAAACTAATTAGGAAAGATGGAAAAGTTCAAGAAATTAAATTCTTTCTCCCAATGCCTGAAGGTATTGATGCTATTGAAGAACTTTAATTTATCTGTTTATAAATGAATCCGAACTCAATAAAACCCTATAAGTATAACGGTGCCCGTTCAATGGTTATTTTACATGCTAAATATATAAATTCTTTTTATCAGACCTGGCTTATTGCAAAAAGCATAGATATCCAACTTCCTTAAACCGAAGATAAAGACTATAAATCTTTAGATACCCTTTTGCTACATATATTTAGATCAGCTCGCAGTTATATGATTTGGATTTGTAAAAATTTATAGCTGCCGGATCCCAACATTAAAGACATACCTAAAACAGAGGTTTTGGAAAAAGAAGCTGAATTATATCTATCACATATTTTAGATAAATGGCACACTCCACTAGCTGATATCGAAGAATCAAAATTCCATTCTCAGACATATCCTAGCAATTGGGGAGTGGAATATTGTATAGATTCCATGCTTGAGCATGCGGTTATACATCCAATACGACATGAATTTCAATTACAAAATCTGATTACTTATCAAAATCCTAATTAACCTAAATGTTTGTTTAATACCACTAAGTAGAATTTTATTAAGTAATAATATATCAACTAATTATGAGTTTAAAACAAAAAAGCGATTTCGAGAAATTTCAAAATCGCTTTTTAATCTATATTAAAGTGGAAATTGAGTACTTATTTAGCTTCTAAACCATTTACAAATTTTGTTAATCTGGCTTTTTTTCTTGCCGCATTATTTTTATGAATTCTACCTTTGGTAGCGGTTTTATCAATAAAAGCAACAGCTTGTTTTAAATTTTCTTCCCCTACATTTTTCTCATCGGAATCAAACACTTTTTTCATCAATGTTTTTACCCTGGAAATAGAAGCCTTGTTTCTTAATCTTCTTTTTTCACTTGTTCTAATTCTTTTTTTAGCTGACTTATGATTCGCCATTATTTATCCTATCCAAAATTATTAAGATTAGAAATTTAGAAAAATTATTATCTTTGTGCAAATTAAATTTATTCTTTAAAAGTACATTTATTACTATCTTATCCATCCGAAAATTAAAATTTTGAATTAATTTGTTAAAAATAAACGAAATATTCTACTCAATTCAAGGCGAAGGAACAAGTGCAGGGCTGCCTTGTATTTTTATTCGGCTAACATATTGTAATTTAAGATGTACTTATTGTGATACTGAATATGCCTTTTACGAAGGGAAAGACATGCAGTTAGAAGAAATTTTAACCGAGATAAAAAAATACAATTGTAATTTAGTAGAAGTAACCGGCGGTGAACCCCTTATGCAAAAGGAAAGTTTAACACTTTTAACTAAACTTTGTAATAAGGGTTATGATGTTATGTTAGAAACCGGAGGCAGTCTATCGGTAGAAAAAGTTGATAAACGTGTGAAAAATATTATCGATTTTAAATGTCCTTCCAGCAAAATGGAAAAGAAAAATTATTTTGAGAATATTAATTTCCTAAAACCAACTGATGAAGTTAAATTTGTAATTGGCAATAAAGAAGACTATAATTGGTCAAAAGAAATTGTTGCAAAATATAAACTTGATGAAAAATGCGAGGTTTTGTTTTCGCCGGTATTTAATGTTTTGGATAATAGAAAATTAGTAAAGTGGATTTTAGATGATAATTTGAACGTAAGATTTCAAATACAATTACATAAATATATTTGGGAACCGGATAAAAAAGGCGTATGAAAATAGCAAAAGAATTTAGATGGGAAATGGGTCACAGACTTTTGTGCCACAAAGGTAAATGTTTTAATCTACATGGTCATTCTTATAAATTATTAGTTGAATTTACCGGCAACATTGAACCGAACGGAATGGTATTGGATTATTTTGACGTGAAAAAAATTATTTCCCCAATTATAGATGAACTTGACCATACTGTAATTATTAATAAAGATGATACAGAATTAACCAAAGCTATCAGACAATTAAACTCGGCTCATGTTATTGTAGATTTTGAAACTACTGCAGAAAACCTTTGTCTTTATTTTTTGAACAAAATTAAAGATGCAGACTTACCAAAAAATATTTCGGAAATTATGGTTAAAGTTTTTGAAACAGAAAATACTTATGCCGAGGATAAAATTATTATATTAAAAAAATAACAATAAGTTATTTTTAAGTTAATCCACGTGGATGTTGAGACAAATAAGGTTTTAACAAAAAATCTTCGTTAAGCACATGATTTATTAACCATCCTTTTAAAAATATATTTATTTCATCTGCTTGTTTTGTAATTTCTTCAGAGCTTTTACTTTTTTTTATTTTTAACTTTAACTCTTCTAATTGTTTTAACAAATTAGCATGCGAACTTTTATGTTTCAAACTACTCGGATATTCAATTTTTCTTTGAATTGATTCTTCTCTTCTAAAATGATATACC
>JAJRZB010000252.1 GCA_024275455.1 Bacteroidota bacterium
AAATATTGTTTTCTGAATTGTTCCCTGTATAAGTTGTGACTCAATTTCATTTCTCGGATCATAATAATATTTAAAATTAAGTGCCGCTGATGTATCTGAGAAAAAGTCAGACGGCATTACAAGTGCAGCCGGATATTTACCCGATTTGACTAATTCTTTAGCTTTTTTATGAGAAATTGTTTTAGTTTTTCCATCCACATCTCTATAATTTTTAACACTTCTTAATGATCCACTGGAATCAATTTCAGACTCAATATAATTAGCTAATTCCACTCCACTTTCATTAACAATAATAATTGGAATTTTACCTCTACTACCTTGTCCTCCACCAAATATACTTCCAAAAATAATTATTAAAACCGCAGGCACAAGAAATGTGAGCAGTACTGCTGGTTTATCAGTCAAAAAGCGAATTACGTCTTTTTTAAGCAAAAGAATTATATTTTTCAATCTCGCAGCCTCCTTCCGGTAAGAGTTAGGAATACATCTTCCAATGATGCTCTACTTAACTCCAATAAATGTGAAGGAAGTTTGAACTTCTCTAATTCGCTAAAAATTTGTGAATTCATTTCATATTTACTCTTTGGTATTAATTCATAATAAAAGTCTGTTTCAGTTAGAACTCCTAAATTTTTTAATGACCCAACTAACATTTCCGATTCTATTGCTTTTCTAATTTTTATAGTTTCTCTCTTTTCAAGAAGTGATAATAAATCACCCAATGAACCTTCAGCAATTATTTTTCCATAGTCAATAATTGCAAGCCTGCTACAAAGTCTTTCTGCTTCTTCCATGTAATGTGTAGTATAAACAATGGTTTTCCCATAATTATTTAGTTCATTCAGCATTTCAAAAATTGCATTTCTACTCTGTGGATCCACACCAACCGTTGGTTCATCGCAGAGAATAATCTTCGGATCATGGAGAATACTAACTGCAAGATTTAATCTTCTTTTCATTCCGCCAGAGAAGTTCTTCACAACGTCATTTTTTCGATCTTCTAGCTGTACTAACTTTAATACTGATAATATTCTTTCATTAAGTTTATTTTTGGAAATGTTATAAAATCCACCAAATATTTTCAAGTTTTGCAATGCAGATAACTCTTGGTAAAGCGCTATCTCCTGGGGAACATATCCTATATTCATTCTATAGGAAAGATCCAAATTTCCAATATCATTTCCTTCTAATAATATTTTACCCTCATCTGGTTTTAGATAACCCACTATACAATTCATTATGGTTGATTTACCAGCTCCATTTGGACCTAATAACCCAAAAAATTCACCTTCTTTTATTTCAAAGTTGACTTTATCAAGAGCAGTAATTCCGTTAAACGTTTTTACAACATTCTTAATTTCTAAAATCGCCATAATTATGTTATTATTATTTTTAAATTCAAAAAATTAATAAAGGCTAATAAATTTGTCACCACTCCAAATTTTAAAAACACAATTTGGATTTTCCGATTTCCGAGAAGGTCAAAAGGAAATCATTGATGCAATATTAAACAGCAAAAATGTTCTTGCAGTTATGCCTACAGGTGCCGGCAAATCAATTTGCTACCAAATTCCGGCATTATTAAGTAAAAGTTTTTCTATTGTAATTTCTCCGTTAATATCTTTAATGCAAGACCAAGTTAATGCTCTAAATAAAAAAGGAATTCCGGCTGCTTATATTAACAGTTCTTTAGACTACTTACAAACAGAAAAAGTTCTTAATAATTTAACAAATAATAAAATTAAATTAATTTATCTCGCACCGGAAAAACTTAACAATCCGGAGTTTGTTTCTAAAATTAAAAATCTAAAACCTTATTTTATTTTTGTAGATGAAGCACATTGTATAAGCGAATGGGGACATAATTTCAGACCAAGTTACAGGCATATTAAACAATTCGCCAATTCAGTTGGCGTAAATAAAATTTCAGCTTTTACAGCAACCGCCACACCAGATGTAAGAAACGACATCATCAAACAACTTGAATTTATTGAGCCTTCGGTTCATGTTGCCGGCTTTGAAAGACCGAATTTGTTATTAAATGTTGAAGTTACTAAAAATAAAAAGGAAAGAATTGTTAAACTAATTAATGAAAATAAAACTTCAACTATTGTTTATACATCAACAAGAAAAAATGCTGAACACTTGACAGAGTTTCTTAAAATAAATAGAATAAATGCAGAGTTTTACCATGCCGGTTTATCTAACGAATTAAGAAGAATTATTCAAGATGAATTTCTAAAAGATAAAATTAATGTAATTGTTGCTACCAATGCATTCGGAATGGGAATTGACAAACAAAATATTGGGATGGTAATTCACTATAATATTCCAGGTTCAATTGAAAATCTTTACCAAGAATTCGGGCGTGCCGGAAGAGACGGTTCCGATTCTAAAGTTTATTTATTTTATTCGGAGAGAGATAAGAACACTCAAGAATTTTTAATTAAAATAAATCACCCGACTTTTGAACAAATAAAAAATACTTACGATGCAATACTTGATTATCACAAAATAGCTGTTAACTCTAAATCTTCTACTCCCCTTATAATAGACAATAATTTATTAAAATTAATTGAATCTAAATCTGTGAATAAGGGTTTATTAAATTCTGTATTAAGTAATTTGGAACTTAACGGATATTTTAAAATCCGGTCATCTTCATCCATCGATTATTATATAAAATTTATACTGGATAAAAACCAATTAAAAAAATATTTGGGAGATATTTCTAACAAGGAGTTAAAAGATTTTGTATTAAATCTGCTAAAATTTTACGGGAATCAACTTTTCGGGAATAAAACTAAAATTGATTTTCAATTTCTTTTTAATAAATTCGGAATTAATAGAGAGACTTCACTTTACTACTTTAAAATTTTGGACAGAATAGGAATAATTGAATACGACCAACCGGATTTTAATCTTAAAATAGAAATGTTAAGAGAAAGAATTCCGAGTAAAAATTTGCGTCTAAATCTAACAGATATAAATGATAAATTTTTGCACTCCCAAAATAAATTGGATGCAGTTGTTGACTATGTATTTACAAAAGAATGCAGGTTCAAATTTATTTTAAAATATTTTGGAGAGGAAGTTGAAAACTATAAATGCGGAATTTGTGATAATTGTAAAAATGTATCAAAAGAAAGTGCTTCTACAGAAGAATATTTATCAGAAATAATTATAAGAACTTTTAAAGAATTTAACGGTACTCTGAGCGAAGGTCGTTTAATAGGCATACTTACCGGCAAATCAAAATCTCACGTTGCAAAATTAATATCAACGTACCAAAGCTGCTCAGATTACAGAAGTGAACAAATTGAAAATGTAATTAGTTTATTAAAGTCAAAAGGTGTATTAAAAAATTTTGAAGGACAATTACTTTTTAATCCTCATGAAGAATTATTTTCAGAACCGGTGTTTAATAATAGCGAAGGAGCCAAAAACCTTTTCAGTTATGAAAATAATCTTGAACTATACAATAAATTAAGAGAAGAAAGAAAACTTGCGGCAAAGAAATTTTCGCAAAATGAAGAAATGATCTGCCCGGATAAAATTTTGAAAATAATCTCAAAAGAACAGCCAACAACTCCTTCCGAGTTACTTAACATAAACAATATTAACCAGAGAATGTATAATAAAATCGGGTTGGAATTTTTAAGTATTATTGCAGAACATAAAAAAAATTACAAAGCACAAACCGATTTCAGGGAGCTTCCAAAACACATTTCGCAAACAAGCCAGTTAGTTGCAAAGGGTTATCCCCTTTCCGATATCGCCAAACTTTTAAAACTTCCCGAATCAATTGTATCAATTCAAATTGAAACAATAATTAGTTACTATCCCAATTAAGATTACAGTTCCTTATTACCAAAAGAAGAATTTATTGACATTAAGAATGCAATTGAATATGAAAATGAGGATTTAAAAGATATTAAGAAGAAACTATCTAAAAATATAAGTTATGCAAAAATTAGAACTGCAAAAGCTATTTTATTTTCTTCCGGGAATTCTTCAGGTTAGATTTTAGCG
>JAJRZB010000253.1 GCA_024275455.1 Bacteroidota bacterium
TGAAGAAATGTAGTTTGTAAAGAAATTCGTATTACCATTATAATTTTAAATAGTGATGAATAAAAAAAACCCAACTTTTATCAAAAGTTGGGTTTTTGGTTTTACTTCAAATCTCTAACCGAAGTATACCAATCACTCGAATCTTCAAGCAATTTGTTTACCCTGTCCACCATTTTGTGTGGATCATTTAAGAATCCTTCTAATAAAATAGATGATTCGTAAAGTTGTTCAACCACATCTTTTATATATTCATCTTTATCATTGGCTTTAAATACCTTAAGCAAATTTCTAATTAGTTTATGATTTTTATTCACTTCCATAATTTTTTGAGGGACATTTACAGTTCTACCCGAGAGATTCATAATTCTCTGCATAGTTGAACTCATTCCATCAGCCGGATTAACCAATACTATCGGGCTATCACTTAATCTATCCGATTCCTTTACTTCTTTAACTTTATCTCCTAAAATATCTTTCATTTTTTTCATTAAACTTGAAAAATGTTTTTTATCTGTTTTTGATAATTCTTCAACAGCTTCTTCAACATCATCTTTCGTATTTTCCATTTCGTTTAATTTCTTTATGTCAGCTTGTCCAACTGATTTCAGATCAAAATCTTTATACTTTCTCAATGCTTCCATAACAAATTCATCCATTGGATCGTAAAGGTAAAGTACCTCAACACCTTTTTTCTTAAATATTTCCAGATGAGGATCAAGCGCTACAGCTTCTCTACTGCTTCCAACTGCGTAATAAATTTCTTTCTGATCTTTTTTCATTTTTTCTACATACTGATCGAGAGAAATTACTTCGGCAGAATCTTTTGACCCTGATGAATTAAAACGTAAAAGTTTACTGAATTTTTCTTGGTTTGCATAATCCATATAACCCATTTTAAAAATTCTGCCATGCTCGCGCCAAAATTCTTTGTATTTATCTTCTTCTTTTTCCGCCATTGTCTGTAGGTGAGAAAGAACTTGGCTTGTTACACTTGAAGATATCTTAGAAAAGATTACATTTTCTTGTAGTGTCTCTCTCGAAATGTTCAATGGTAAATCTTCCGAATCAACAACACCTTTTACAAAACTCAAATACTCCGGTAGTAAATCTTTATTCTGATGCTGGATTAAAACTCGACGAACGTATAAATCTAAACCGTAATCTTCCCTATTGTAACCGAACATATCCATATTTCTTTTTGGTATAAACAAAAGACTTGTAAATTGAATTGGAGCATCTACACTTCTATGAATTGTTGTTAAAGGCTCATCTTGATCGTATGTTAAAAATTTATAAAACTCAGTGTATTGTTCAGGTTTTATATTTGATTTCGGTTCGCGCCATAAAGCTGATATTGTATTAATAACTTCGTTTTCTACCTTAATTGGAAATCCGATAAAACTTGAATGTTTTTTCACAATTGATTCGAGACGATATTTTTCAAGAAATTCATCCATATCGTCTTTTAGATGAACTTCGATTGTTGTTCCTCTTTTAATCGGTTCATCCAATTCGGCAATTGTGTAACTTCCTAAACCGTCTGAAGTCCATTTCATAGCCGGTTCATCCTTTTTATAGGATTTAGTTTTAATTACTACTTCTTTTGCTACCATAAACACCGAGTAAAAACCGATTCCAAACCGACCAATTATATTGCTTGCATCTTCTTTGCTTTCTGCTATAACTTTTAGAAAATCAGAAGTTCCGGATTTAGCAATCGTCCCGATATTTTTAACCAATTCATCCTTGGTCATTCCAATCCCGGAATCTGAAACGTAAACTATTTTTTTATCTTTATTAAAAGTAATGTTTACTTCCAAGGGTAAATCGTTATCAATAATTTCGGTACCTTTATTCGATTCAAATCGAAGTTTATCCATCGCATCCGATGCGTTTGAAATCAATTCCCGAAGAAATATTTCTTTATGTGTGTAAAGAGAATGAACAAGAATATCGAGAAGTTGTTTTACTTCTGCCTTAAATTTGAATTTGGGTTCTGCAACTTTTGCTTCAGCCATTATTCCTCCAGTAATTTATTTTATTATATTATATTATTTCAAAATTTTTCTGCACAATATGACAAGTACGAATAGCGAAAAGTTCCTATCTATTAAAATTAGATGCAAAAATAAGGAAAAAGTAGTAAAGAATTAAAAGATAATAAATAATCATTTATTGAGATATTCTTAAAAATAATTCTAATAATTGGTTACCGGTAATATTTTAAGGTATGAATGAAACAATATTATAATCTATAGGATTGATATAGCAAAACTTTCTTATAGTTTCTTTTATTGATTGCCAAACCTAATTTGAATCATGCTGTTTTGGTTACATTCATAAAAATCTAATGTATGAGTCCAATTATTTGGAGAATAATCCCAGACCTTTTTATGTGTTAAATAAGTAATTGAATTACAAGTTTCCTCTCCTAAAATTCTATACTCAACATCCCAATACAACGGTGAAAAATTTTCATGTAGGGGAATATCTTTAGCATTAAATTGAAGATCATCACTAATTACACCCAGATTAGAACTTTTGAAAGACCTTGACCAATTTACACTTATTATTTTACTGCGGTCATTATTAAATGTAATTACAATACTTTCTTCATGGGGGTCATCCGGATCATTGTTATTGTAGCTGCCGCTAAAAATATTATTTGTAAAACTTCCCGGGATTCTTTCCGAAACCTTAAGATAACCATCGGCACTTTGGTAAGTGGAATCCTCTTGTTTAATGTAATTTCCAAAATATTGAATATTAATTGCACAAACATTATACAATCCACTGTCCTTTTCTTCTTGAAGTGCTAAATCCGAATCACCGTAATATCTAATTCTAACGGTTTTTTTCTGTTTTTTATCCCAATAGTTTTTGCGAATGTAATTATTCATCTAAGAAAAAGTTGTGGCATTTATATTATTTGAGTCAGTTAAAAATAGAATAAGTTTTTTATTCCACCAGGCATTCCAATTTGTATAAACCGACCAATCAAAACCAAAATAACCACTTGCTCCGGCTGTATTTGTAATAATTTGTGGCCAATTACCTAAATCACTAAAACAAAATCCTCCGTAAAATAATGGTCTGTTTAACTTAAGGTTATTATACTTTACTAAAAATTCAGGCGTTATAAGAATGACATTCTTTTTAATTGATTTCGAATAGGCAATTCTAATATTACCTTCAGAAACATCATCAAAATATTTTTCATCAAAACTATTAATCGAATATACTTCGCCAGTCAGTAAAAACACTGTTTGTATATTTTTTACTTTAGGCCAAGGCCATCCGTGAGTATAAACGTGAATAATTCCAAAATCATTCAACTGTGTAAATTTTTCTAGAGACGCTTCTTCATTAAGATAAACTTCCAAATCATCAAAACCTACTTTAGGCAAACTGAATTTATAATTTTTTATAAGTGCATCGGCAAACTTTTTTCTCTCCCAATAACTGGGGTTTAAGAAAATTGCCCTTTTCGAACCCGGTATAAAATTCTGCGGATTTACATCTAACGAATTTTCTTTTTCAAAACTAAAAAGATCTAAATCCGAAGTATCAGGAGAATCTAAAGGATTAATTAGAATACCGCCCCTTATTCCATTTTTGTATTGAATGGCAATACCCTGTTCTCCGACTTCTCCCCATTCAACCAATGTATCCTGTAAAAACACTTTAAGAACGGAATCCATTGCAGCCATAGTATCCATTGAAATGGTTAACTCCTCAAAAAGATTAAATTTTTCTTCCTGGGGTTTTGCTATCTCTTCATAAATTTTTGCTGCTTCGGAACTTGCTTGAGGTTTAGTCGGTCCATCTTTAGAACAACTATAAAATGTAGAGAAGAGTAAAATTATAAAAACTAAATAAGCAGAATAAGAGAGGAAATCTTTTTTCGAAGGTATTCATACATCCGCGGTTTTATTCCTTGATAAAACTAAAATAGTAAATAATTATTTTGGATACAAGAAGCCAGGTTATAACAATTTTATTATTGTAAGACGAAAATAATATAAATTCAAAGGTATAGCTATATAGTACTATGCTATTATATTTCGATTTTTAGCAATGATTCATAAGCAATATTATCTTTTAATATATTAACAGCTGTTGAAAACTGATTGTCATGTTTTAACGATTCTATAATTCTACCCTTTCTACCAAACTTTCTTGCAGCAATTTCTTTTTCAATTTCCGAAATAATATCATTTTTATATTTTGATAATTCTTTTTCTTTAACATCATCAATTTTTGCTTCTAAACTCTCTATATCTTCTAAAAGATTAGAATTGTATCCTTCTTTTTTAATCGATCCTTTTAATTCGGAAATTAATAACTCCGTCTCTGATTTATATTCAAAATCTTGCTTTTTCAAATATTCTATGAACCGATCGTATAATTTATCTTCTGAATTTGAAACTCCCTCTTGATAATTATTATTAAAAAAGTTTGTTGCAAATTTAAAAAACATACCTTTTGCCAATAATGTTCGTACCAAATGAGATTCGGATGAGTTAGTTATAATCGAGTCAGGCGTTATTCCTCCTCCGGCATAAACTTTTCTCATATTATCAGTTAAAAATTCAGTTCCCTCATCCAAATTTGGATGATCAAAAACTTCACTTTTCTTTGAATAATCAACAGCTTGTATACATCTGCCGCTCGGAGTATAATATCTTGCTGTTGTCATCTTTAATGAAGTATTAAACGAAAGCGGAATTACTGTTTGCACTAACCCTTTACCAAAAGATTTTTGGCCCAATACAACCCCTCTATCATGATCTTGCAATGCTCCGGCAACAATTTCCGAAGCTGATGCGGAACCACCATTAACTAAAATAGCCAGTTTAATATTTCCTGCAACAGGTTATTCTTTTGCTTTATAAACTTGAGTTTTACTTTTCTCTCTACCTTTAATTGATACAACTACCTTTCCCTTAGATAAAAACTTTTCACTTACATCAATTGCTGCATCAAGTAAACCACCCGGATTACCACGCAAATCCAGCACAATAGATCTAATCTCTTTCTGGATTTTAAGTTCTTGCAAAGCTTTTCTTACCTCATCACCAGCACTACGAGAAAAACTACTTAGTTTAAGGTAAACATTATTGCTTTCCTCGGGAACAAAACCATAGTAGGTTAAATTTTTAATTTCAATTTCCTCACTAACCAAATTAAATATTATATCACCTTTAACACCTTCTCTTTCTATTGTAACTGAAATTTCCGTTCCAGGTTCTTTTTTTAGATATGAGCCTAATTTACTATAGTTCTGTTTGTTAACCTCAATTGAATCTACTTTTTTAATTACATCCCCAATTCTAATTCCTTGTCTTTGTGCAGAGTATCCTTCTATTAAATCAACTATTGTAATTTTATCATTATATAAGCCAACCGTAGCACCAATACCGCCATATTTACCCTTTGTTATCAGTTCTATATCCCTTTGATGATTTTCATCAATATATACCGTATAAGGATCTAATTTAGAAAGCATCCCTTTAATGCCTTCTAGCATAAAGGGTTCAGGTTTTACTTCGTCAACATAGTTTAGTGCAACTTCTTTATATACTCTTCCAAAAATATCTATGCCCTTGGACATTTGGAAATATATATCGGAATCACCGCTAACAAAACCAAATGTTAAAACAAGGCTAATTACAGATAAAATTTTTATTAGTTTTTTTTTCATTATAACTCTAACCTTCCAACATTTTTTTTACAATACTTTTAATTTCATTATGAATCGCTTCAATTGAATTTGTACCATCTAACACAACAAAACGTTCCTCTTTGTCCGCAAGAATTTTATAACCGTCTCTTACTTTTTCATAAAAATCATTCTTCGAAACTTCAATTCTATCAAGATCAGCTTTAGCAACATTGCTTTTTCTATTCAATACTTCTTCTACAGGAATATCAATAAAAAAAGTTAAATCCGGTATTGCGCTACCAATAGCAAATTTTTGTAGGTTAATAACAAATTCCGCATTAATACCTCGCCCAAACCCCTGGTAAGCAATTGATGAATCATGAAAACGGTCGGAAATAACAATTTCATTATTTTCTAATTTAGGAATAATCATTTCTCTTACCAATTGTGCCCTACTTGCCGAAAACAATAAAAGCTCGGTTTCGAACGACATTTCTTCATTTGTTTTATCGAGTAAAATATTTCTGATTTTTTCGGAAATTTTTACTCCTCCGGGCTCCCGAATTAAGTTTACCACTTTTCCTAAATTTTCTAAATATTCTTGCAGCAATTTAACTTGTGTTGATTTACCACAAAAATCTAATCCTTCAAAGGTTATAAACATATCAATACTTTTTAATTATATATTCAAGATGATTAGGCTTTACTTCAACTATTGATGTAAACTCGGGAACGTAAATCTGTGGTTCAACAAATCCGTTAGTATCATTTATGGCTTGATCAAAATCGACAAAAATATTTATATCACTGTTTTTCATTTTACTTAATAAATTCAGTCCGCCTCTAAGTGTAAGTTCAACCTCTGCAGGTGAAAGAATTAACTCATACCTTGAAGGAATGTTATCAGTATTTACAATTAGATTTGTAAAAGTTTTATCAACAATTTTTTGCACATCATAAGTTACCTTACATTCACTAATCTCCGGTTTAACATAGTCAATATTCTCAAGTTGGAGTTTTATTGTTTCCCCTTTCTCTAAATTTGTAAGCCCAACTCCTTTCGTGCTAATAGAAGTCATAGGGGCAACAATACTTTTAGGTCCTTCAATTTTAACCGAATCCGGTTCAACAGAAAGTTTTGAAACTAAACCGTAACCGGGTTTAAATGTTAAAGAAACCACAGGAATTATCTCAACTATTTTTAAAACTTTTTCCTCTACTACAACAGTAACTATTTCAGGATGAATTTCAGCTAACTGCAATGTAGAAGAAAGCCAAGAGTTTATATAAATTACATTTCTTGTTGGAATTTTTTCTTCACCAGGTGACTCTGGCGAAGGAAGAAAAAACTTTGGATTTCTGCCTAATGTATGTTGTGCAAGCTGCCAGCCTTGCCCTTTAAGAGTTATAGAAACCTCTTTTGCTGAAATTGAACTGACAGATAAGTTTTCGGGAATATTAACCACTTTTGTTGGTAAATTTACTGTTATTGAAAACTCACCTGAGAATGAAACAAAAACCCATAGCAAAACTGAAAAGGATACTATTAAACTAATTGTTAAAATTTTTCGTTTCATACTCAAATATAAAAAACTCCACAAGATGCGGAGTTTTAAATTTTAATAATAATTATAAAATCAATTTGCAATTACTGAAGACTTTTAAAATAGTCCAGCAATTTACCCCGATTTGCCTTAGAAATCTCACGACCTTTAATCGGGAACTCTTCAATACCTCTAGCTATTCTCCTTAACGAATGAACATTTAAGATAACAAGTTCATCCATGTGAGGAATTTTTGCTGAAGAAGAAACCTTTTTAACTTTCACCGCTTCCTTTTCAGTTAATTTTTGCTTTGGTGCAGTCTCTTCTTTTTTATCCTTAGAAACTACTTGTTTAGTTTTAGAAGAAGCAACCTTGGGTTCGGATTTTACTTCTATTTTTTCTTCCTTACTAACAGTAGCTTTTGGGACAATATTTTTTCTTTTCGTTTGAAAATCCGGAGATTTAGCTTTCTTACTCTTTTTTGGTCCATCTTCATACAAAATAAAATCAATTTGATCATCTGGCCGAGGAATTACATGAGAAGAAATTAGCTGCCCAACTCTTTGTGCAGAAACTGACCCCGCATCAACAGCAGATTTAACTGCAGCTGTTTCTCCAATTACTTTAACAATTATTAAAGCACCAGTAACTTGTTCCTTACTAATTATCTTAACATCCGCAGCTTTTACCATTGCATCGGCAGCTTCAATAGCACCGACTAAGCCCTTAGTTTCAATTAACCCTAAAGCTAAATCCATAATAATCTTTACTTACGCTGTGGTAAAATAAGTTCTACATCAGAATGTGGTCTAGGAATTACATGAACTGAAACCAATTCACCAACTCTTTGTGCAGCAGCTGCACCGGCATCTGTTGCAGCCTTAACTGCTCCAACATCGCCTCGCACCATAACAGTTACATAACCACCGCCAATAATTTCTTTTCCGAGTAGTTCAACTTTTGCAGCTTTTACCATAGCATCTGCAGCTTCAATTGAACCAACTAATCCTTTGGTTTCTATCATTCCAAGTGCGTCAAGTGTCATATATATGCTCCCAAATTGGTTAATATTTATTAGAAAAATAGCTTATAAAAACAATAATGTCAATCTTAAATATCTATTATTAATTATTGTACTTCCCAAATTACCCAATTATTTTTAAATAATCTTCAAGAATTACAGCAGCGGCATTCATATCAATTAAAGATTTGTTCCTTCTTTTCTTTTTAGAAGGTGTGCTTTCAATAATGTGCTCCCAAGCTATTTCTGATGAGTATCTTTCATCGATATATTCTACTTCAATTTTATACTTTTTTTCAAGCTGTATTCTAAACTTTTCAACTAACTCAGTTATTCTTGTTTTTGAACCATCCTCTTTAATCGGATATCCTAAAATAATTTTTACAAAATTATATTCGGAAAATATTTTTTTTAAGTTCTCCCAAAGTTTAGAATCGTTTTTTATTGTTATTAGAGGAATAGCAAACATTTTTAGCGGATCTGAAATTGCAATTCCAATTCTTTTTTCACCATAATCCAGTGATATTATTCTTTCAGTATTATCTTTTAATAAATCCATAAGTTAATTATGAGCATCAAATCTTTCTACAGAATATATACCTTTATTCTTTTTAAGTCTTTCCATTAATCTATTTAAGCTCAGTACATCTTGAACATAAACGGTAACCTGTCCATTAAAGACCGAATCTGTGGTAGAAATATTTACCGATTTAATATTAGTATTTTGAAAACTTGCTATACTATTTGATAAATCTTTTAATATTCCAGGTCTATCCTCTCCCTTAATAGAAATACCAGCTAGAAAATATGAATCTTTTTCTCTTGGCCATTCAACCGGTACCAACCTATTTTCATTATCCGCAGAAAGGGTTAATAGATTTTTACAATTTTTCCTGTGTATTTTTATTCCTTCACCAATTGTTATATAACCTACTATGGGATCACCAGGAATCGGATTACAGCATTTTGCATAGCTGTATTCAAAACCTCTGTGTTCGCCAGCTACAATAACATCTCCTACACTCTCTCTGGCAAATTTTGCAAAGTTATCAAATTCTAATTCAGGTACTTCAGATTCTTTAATTTCAGTAGGATTTAAGATATCTTCCAAATCTATTTTATCTTCTGCAACCGCTACAAAAAACTTTGATTGATTTTCAAATTTTAATTTAATTACTAATTTGTTCAAATCATCTTTTGTAAAAGCAAGTTTGTATTTTTTTAGTTTACGCTCCCAAATTTCCTTACCTGTTTTTACAATTCTATCTTCTTCTTTCTGTATAAACTTTCTAATATTTGATTTTGCTTTATGAGTTTGAACAAATTGCAACCAGCTTTTATTTGGGTGTTGGTTGTTAGAAGTTAATATTTCCACCTGATCCCCGCTATGCAACGGAGTACTGAGCGGAACTATTTTTCCGTTAACCTTAGCCCCAATACAATGTGAACCGACTTTACTATGAATTGCAAAAGCAAAATCAACTGGAGTTGAATCAATGGGTAAAATTTTCAAATCTCCTTTAGGAGTAAAAATATATATTTCATCTTGATATAAATTAAGCTTAAAACTTGCTAAAATTTCGTTACTTGCCTCATCTTTGGAGACGCTTTCAAAAATATCCCTTATCCAATTTACCCAATCTTCTAAATCTGTTGCTGAAGAAGAAATGTTTTCTTTATATTTCCAATGAGCGGCAACACCTTTTTCTGCTATTTCGTGCATCTGTCTTGTTCGTATTTGAATCTCAACCAGCTTGCCTTCAGGACCAATAACAGTATTATGAATGGATTGATAATTATTTTTCTTTGGAATAGAAATAAAATCTTTAAATCGATCGGGTATTGGTTTAAATAATTGATTTATTATTCCCAACACATAATAGCATTCATTGGGATCATTATTCTCCAGAATAATTCTTATTGCCGATAAATCATATATATCTTCCAACGGTCTATTTTGTTTAATCATTTTTTTATAAATACTATAAAAATGCTTTGGCCTTCCTCCAATTTCATAAACAAGATCATGTTCGTCAAGCCGTTTAATTATAGGCTCGGTAACAGCACTAATATATTTTTCTCTGTCTCTTCTGGTTTCTTTTAACTTTTTAGCAATTTCATTATAAGCTTCTTGGTTTAAATACTTAAAGGCAAGATCCTCAAGCTCCCATTTAACTTTTGCAAGACCAAATCTGTGAGCAAAGGGAGCGTAAATTTCTAATGTTTCAGTAGCAATTCTTCTTTGTTTGTGCGGACTTACAAATCCTAGGGTACGCATGTTGTGCAATCTATCGGCAAATTTTACAAGTATAACTCTAACATCATTTATCATGGAGAGAAGCAGTTTACGATAGTTTTCAGCTTGAGTTATATTTTGTCCTCTTAACACACCTCCAATTTTGGTTACACCGTCAACAATATCTGCAATTTCTTTGTTAAATTCTCTTTCTATAAAATCAAGATTTATTTCGGTATCTTCAACTACATCATGTAATAAGGCACTAATTACGGAAATATCATCCAATGGAATTTCTTTGGCAACAATCATAGTTACTTCGTAAGGGTGCAAAAAATAAGGCTCCCCTGATGCTCTAAAATGATTTTTATGAGCTTCAAGACTTAACTTAATCCCTTTAGTAATCAATTCTTCATTCATTGTAGGAAGATTTTTTCTGCACAGATTTAGCAAGTCATCAAGTAAACTTTTTATTTTATCTTCAGTCAATTCCATTTATTTTATTATCATTCCTCAAATTTTCGATCAATTCCTTTTTTAGCTTTTCGGCTCTTTCAATTCTATTTTGGAGTCTCTCCTTAATTTTAATAGATTTGAATTCAAAGTCAAGTATTTCGTTACATAATTCAAGCGATTTTTGTTTTTCACCAATCTCATTATACAGCATTGCAATTTTATGTTTCAGAACTATATCATTAAACTGATTTCGGTTGGGCAAAGTTTCAATTGATTTTAGTATCTCAGAATAAACTTCAATGGCTTTGGTTTTGTTAACATCCTGATATGCTCTGGCTAAGCCCCATCTAAAAAATCTGGATTCCGGATTGGCTTTTAACATTTCCAAACCTAGGTCAATTGCCTTCTCACTTTCCCCGTAATCGATATAAATCCATATTAATGAATAGTCTGCTAAGTATCTATTGTAAGAGAACGACTCAATTGATTTTTCCAGTAACTTAATGCCTTCTTCCCTATCATCACTAATAAAGGGAAGCCAAGAAAGCGATTTAACTTGCGCACTTTTCCAATATTTATAAGTTCCTAAAGCAATAAAAGCTTCGTTAAAATTTTCATCTATTTCTAAGCACTTTTGAAATCCTTGAAGAGAAAAAACACCATCAGAAAAAGCAGAAATTATATTGCCGGATATTGCCAAATAGTAAGCCTTATACCCGTAAATCAACGCTTGGTAATAATTATACCACAGATTATCTTTATCTTTTTCCAAAAGTGTTTTTGATTTTTGTTCGGCTAAACTTAACAAGCTATCAAGAAAATCCTCATTCACTTCTTCTTCATAATCAACTGATTTAGCAATTGCGGTTGCTGCCAAATAAATATTTCCTAAAGGATTTTTAGGAAATAAAGTATCTAAATTATTAAATACTAATTCTGCACTTTCATAATTCTGAGAAATTATTTTTTCAATTCCATCTTTAAGAAGTGAGTCAATTTTTACATCTGGATGACTTTGACAAAATAATGTTGAAGCAGACAGTAAGAAAAATAGAAACTTAAAGCGTACCAAATGTTCTATCTCCGGCATCGCCTAACCCAGGCAGTATAAACCCATTTTCATTTAATTCTCTATCCAGCACAGCAGTATAAATCGGTACATCAGGATGATCAGAAGTAAGTTTATTAACTCCCTCGGGCGAAGCTATTAAAGAAGCCATTACGCAATCAGTGGCACCTCTGTTTTTGAGAAATGTAAACGCAGCTGAGGAACTACCACCAGTTGCCA
>JAJRZB010000254.1 GCA_024275455.1 Bacteroidota bacterium
AATGCTTGGGCGGAATATAATACAGGTTTGCCTAATGTAATGGTTACCGAATTGGATATTTATTATGCATCAAGCGGCGGTTCGGCTTTAAATAAAACTAATGCCGGTACAGATAAATTAAGAGCATCAACATTCGGAAGAGGTTTGTGGGAAACTGATATTGATGCTGTATTGCCTGTTGAATTAACAACTTTTGAAGCAAATATAATTGATGAAGATAAAGTTTCGTTAAGTTGGGAAACAGCTACCGAAGTTAATAATTACGGCTTTGAAATTGAAAGACAAAGTATAGCCGGTGAACTGGATAAAAGTAATCTCTCTAATGAAGCATGGGAATCAATTGGTTTTATAAACGGGCATGGAAACAGTAATTCTCAAAAATACTACTCTTTTGTTGATACTTATTTGGGAGAAGGCACAAAGTTTGTTTACAGATTAAAACAAATTGATTTAGATGGAACTTTTGCCTATTCGGATATGGTGGAAGTTGAAGTTTTGCCTAATAAATTCAGTTTAAAACAAAACTTTCCTAATCCGTTTAATCCTTCTACTAAAATAAACTTTACGATACCTCAAAAACAGAATGTAACTTTAGTTGTTACAAACACTATTGGACAAGAAGTAGCAACACTTGTTGACGAAACAAAAGAAGCCGGTATTTACGAAGTAAATTTTGATGCAAGTAATTTACCAAGCGGAATTTATTATTATACACTCCGTGCCGGTAATTTTGTTCAAACACGAAAAATGATACTGTTAAGATAGAATTATTAAAATCTAATTACTGAGCGGTATTTAATTAAATACCGCTCTTTTTTTAACTAAAACATAAATACCATGAGTGAATATTTTACAGAAGATTTAATCACGGACCAATTAATTATAGAATCAATTCAGCTTAATAATAAAATAGGAAAAAAGAAACTTAAACTAGTTGTATTAAGATCAATGTACTTTCTATTATTGATAGGCTCAATGATTCTGTTGGTTTAACAAAGCAAGACTTTGTAGAATATCTTGTTTTTGTATGCGTTATAATTAACTCCAATAAGTATAAATTTTTCTGAAAACCTACCCCCCTTTCAACCTCCTCTTTGTTAAAGAGGATATTTAAGCTCCCTCCCTTTTGCAAAGGGAGGGCTGGAGTGGATTAAAAATGTATACAAAGCACAAGCTATATTAATTTGTGTAGCATAAAGGCTGAATAAATTCTATTGCTTAGTTTAATGCAGCTTATCAAGTTGACTTCCAAAAGTTGAGAACCAATTTGCTTTCAGTATATAAAGCGGAATTGAAATTACCATTTGTCAAAACCTTGTTTAGCAAAATTTGTATTTAATAATAAGACAGTTAAAATCTTTTAAGAAAATGAGTAGTTCAAGCAGTATACAGAGCGGTTCAGTACAAAAAATAGGGCTCTTTTGTTCCATATCACTATTTTAAAAATTCTTAATGTTAAAATTGGACATTTACTAAAATAAATAAAGTAAATTGTCATCAATAAACCGCTATTAAAATCTTAATTTTATAAACAAATGGGAGTAAATATGAAGAAGAGTTACTTATTATCATTTATAGTTCTGCTAATAACAGTTACAATATTAACTGTTTGGAGTGGAAATAACCCACAACAAAAGGCAGAACTGAGAGAAAGAAAAGATGACGCAGTCGGTCGTCAAGAACAATTATATAAAATGCTTAGGGATCCTGTAACCGGTAAAATTCCTGATGATGTTAAGCAAAGCGAAATAGAATTTTTAAAAAGAGTTCCGAAAAGAGATGCGCTCATTTTAAGCAAATCGGGAACTGCAAATAATGTGCAAGCGTTAACCTGGACAGAACGCGGACCAAATAATGTCGGCGGACGTGTAAGAGGTATGGATTTGGATGTCCGAACTTCCGGAATTTCAACAAT
>JAJRZB010000255.1 GCA_024275455.1 Bacteroidota bacterium
ATCAAATTTTCTTTTATTAGAAGGATTAACAAGCTTCATATTAAATTTGTGATTTGTCCATTTTTCGGAGATATTACCTTCCGGAACATTTGAATTTAATTTTACCATCACTTACCTCCCAACGAAGCTACATAAAAGAATATTGGAATTGATGCAAATCCTATTGCCATAATTAAAGCAATAGCCGTACCAATTTTTTCTACAATAGGTGTATATTTTTTATTTTTCCATCCCATTGTTTGAAAGGCACTCTGAAAAGCATGATTAAGATGAAAACCTAATATTATCATTACAATGAAATAAAATAATGCAACAAACGGGTTGGAAAAAGCATCTTGAATAATTGTGTAAAACGGATACGGATCACCTGAAGAATGAGAACCAAAATTGAATGTTCTCCAAAAAGTTCCTAAATGAAGTAAGAGAAAAATTAAAATTATTACTCCCGTAATAACCATACTCCTCGAGTAAATAGTGCTATTTTTGGAACTTGCATCCACAGCATATTTATTAGGATTTGCCTTTTTATTTTCGTACCATAATTTTAAAGCGTTATATATGTGAAAGACAAATATTAATAAAAGGGCTATTTCAATAACCCTTACAAGAGGTTTAACCGCCTCTAATCTTTCAACATTATCATTAAAAATTTCTGGTCCTAAAAAGAGCAATAAATTATTCAATAGGTGTATAACCAAAAACAGAATTAGTAATAATCCTGATAAAGCCATTATAATTTTCTTACCTATTGAAGAACTCAGACGATCTGATAACCAGCCCATTAAATACCTCCAAAAGAAAGAATAGATTTATTGTTAATTATGATTTTTAATCGATTTTAGACGTAAAACAGACCTTAACGTATAATTTATAACATAAAGATACTCTAAACTGCCGAATTATCAAAAAAAAAATTGATTGTCATCTTTTCTAAACCATGCAACTTTTTTTGCGATAATGATTCTATTAGAATACATCTATTTACAACAACTAATTAATAAAATTACTATAATAAAGATTTGAACAGTTTTATAAAACAAGTTATCAATGAGGAGATAACATGAAACCAAAAATTCTACCAACAAATGTAGAAAAAGTTATGAGAGAAAACGATTTTATCGTTTCAAAAACCGATACTAAAGGTGTAATTACTTATTGTAACCGTATTTTTATGGAATTTGCAAAATATACAGAGCATGAACTTTTAGGTCAACAACACAATATTATTCGACATCCGGATATGCCCCGATGTATTTTCAAATTATTATGGGATACAGTTAAACAAAAAAAAGAAATTAATGCTTATGTAAAAAACATGGCAAAAGACGGGTCATTTTATTGGGTTTTCGCAAATATTACTCCTGTAATAGATGATAAAGGAATAATACAAGGCTATTATTCAGTAAGAAGAAAACCAAATGACAAGAAATTAGATAAAGTGAAAAAATTATACAAAATGTTACTCGAAGAAGAAAAAAAATTCGGTATCAAAGAAGGCTTGCAAGCTTCTGAAAAATTATTAAACAAAATTATAAATAATGAGGG
>JAJRZB010000256.1 GCA_024275455.1 Bacteroidota bacterium
AATGATGTTGATACTGTTGACGGAGGAACCGGTGGTTTCCATCTACTTTCTTATTTCTCAGATTATTCGGAAATGATAATAATTGATGCTACGATGGATAATCAATCAGTTGGTACAGTATCAGTAATTGAACCTAAATTTGCTTCTGATTTTCCTTCAGCATTAAGTGCTCATGATATTGGATTACGTGATTTAATAGAAACTGCAGTTATTTCAAAAGGGTTGCCAAAAATTGTTTTAATAACAGTTTCTATTGAAAAAATTCAAAATATGGTTATTACTTTATCACCTGAAATCGAAAAATCCATTCAAAATGTTATTGAACAAATTAAAAAGGTGTTAAAGAAAAAGTAATGTTATTTTCTCATAAGTGCCCAGTCTATTCTCAATAATAATAAGTTTATTTAAATATTTATACATTCCGTAGTTAATTACAATAACAAAAATAAGATTATAAGTTATTTTCAAACAATTCCCGGGAAATTTTATTTTTTTTAGTTTTCATTTTATTTTGGCATAGTATTTATATAAATTAAGCAAAAGAAGAAAATTAAGAATTAAATTTCGGAGAATTTATGGCAAAAGTAAAAGGCGATATTATTATTGATATCGAAAAATGCAAAGGCTGTGAACTTTGCATAGAAGCATGCCCGCAAGATTCACTCGCCCGATCTAAACAAGTTAATAACAAAGGTTATTTGTATATTGTAAAAATTGAAGATAATTGTACCGGATGTACGAACTGTGCTTTAGTTTGTCCGGAAGGAGCAATTACAGTTTACAGAAAAATAGACAAAAAGAAAGAATTAGTTACCAGAGTTTCAAATGTTACCAGTGATATGACTATAAAGGTGGACAAATGAGTGAATTAAAATTAATGAAAGGAAATGAAGCATTAGCAGAAGCTGCAATTAGGGCAGGATGTGATGCTTATTTTGGTTACCCAATAACTCCGCAATCTGAAGTTCTTGAATATTTAAGTAGAGAAGCGGAAGCAAGAACCGGGATGACTGTTCTGCAAGCAGAAAGTGAAATAGCATCTATAAACATGGTTTACGGTGCAGCCGGAACAGGTAAAAAAATTATGACCTCCTCCTCATCTCCCGGTATTAGCCTTATGCAAGAGGGAATCTCTTATATTGCCTGTGCAGAACTTCCTTGTTTAATAGTTAATGTAAACAGAGGCGGTCCCGGATTAGGAACAATTCAGCCTGCACAAAGTGATTATTTTCAATCTGTTAAGGGTGGAGGACATGGAGATTACCGTTTAATTGTTTTAGCTCCTTCAACAGTACAGGAAATGTCAGATTTTGTAAAATTATCATTTGAATTGGCCTTTAAATACCGAAATCCTGTTATGATTTTAACAGATGGAGCACTCGGACAAATGATGGAAAAGGTTGAATTTTTTGAACAGCAACCGAGAGAAGATATAATTACCGGTTGGGAAACAATCGGCAAACCGGATGATAGACCGAGTAATGTAATAACTTCGCTTCATATTCAGCCGGATAAAATGGAACAAATTAATATTCATCTGCAAAAGAAGTATAAAGAAATTGAAGAAAATGAAATTAGAGTTGAAATGATTGATTGTGAAGATGCAGATTATATAATTACCGGATATGGATTAGTTGCAAGAATTTGTCAGAAAGCAGCTCAAATGGCAAGAGAAAAAGGGTTAAAAGTTGGAGTTATCCGCCCAATTACTCTTTTCCCATTCCCTTATGAAACCTATTTTAATATTGCAGATAAAGTTAAAGGAATTTTAGATGTTGAAATGAATGCAGGTCAAATGGTAGAGGATGTTACATTAGCTGTTAAGGGTAAAATACCTGTTGAATTTTATGGCAGAATGGGTGGAATGGTACCAACTCCGGAAGAAATTTTGGAAGCCCTTGAGCAAAAAATTATTGGAGGTGCTAAATGAATGAAAAAGCTTTAATTGATGATGAACATTATGAGAATACAACGCTTAGAGATACTACAGTTATTCAGCCGGAAAATATAGTTTATGAAAAGCCTAAAACATTAAAAGATGCTGACTTTCATTATTGTCCCGGATGTGCTCATAGTGTAGTACATAGATTAATTGCAGAAGTAATTGAGGAAATGGGAATACAATCTGAGGTAATTGGAGTTGCTCCAGTTGGCTGTGCAGTATTTGCATACAATTATCTTGATGTGGATATGACTGAAGCTGCTCACGGAAGAGCTTCGGCAGTTGCGACTGGAATAAAAAGAGTGCTTCCGGATAAATATGTGTTTTCCTATCAAGGAGACGGTGACTTAGCTGCAATCGGAACCGGAGAAACTATTCACACATGTAATAGAGGAGAAAATATTCTATTTATCTTCATTAACAACGGGATTTATGGAATGACCGGCGGACAAATGGCTCCCACTACCTTACCGGGCATGAAATCAACAACTTCTCCCTTTGGAAGAGACGTTAGTACAATGGGTAATCCTTTAAAAATAACTGAACTTATTGCAGCTTTACCAGGGACTTATTATGTAACAAGGCAAGCCGTATTTAAACCCGGCTTAGTTAGAAAAACAAAAAAAGCGATTCAAAAAGGATTTGAATTACAAAAAGATAAGAAAGGAACGTGTTTTATTGAAGTTGTTGCTAATTGTCCGTCTAACTGGAAAATGACTCCTTTAGAATCAAATCATTGGTTAGAAGAAAATATGCTGCCTTTCTATCAGTTAGGAGATATTAAAACACCAAATGGGAGTAATAATTAAATGAACGAAGAAATTATTATTGCCGGTTTTGGTGGGCAGGGTGTGTTATCTATGGGTATGATTCTCTGCTATTCCGGAATGATTGAGAATAAAGAAGTTAGTTGGATGCCTTCATATGGCCCGGAAATGAGGGGTGGAACTGCAAATTGCATTGCTATTGTAAGCGATTCAAAAATAAGTTCACCGATAATTTCTACTTTCGATACGGTAATTGCACTAAACCAACCATCAGTTGATAAATTTGAAAAGGCTGTTAAACCGGGGGGCTTGTTATTATACGAATCAAATAATGTAATTAATCCGACAACGCGTTCGGATATAGAAATAATCGGAATTAATGCAACACAAGAAGCTGCAAAAATGAAAAACACTAAAATAATGAACATGATTATGCTTGGTAGTTGCTTAAAAAAGAAACCGATAATAGAGTTAAAAAATATTCTCGAAGGATTAAAAAAAGTGTTACCAGAAAGATACCATCATCTTTTGCCATTAAATGAGCAAGCTTTAAAACGTGGGATGGAAATGGTTGAAGAAGCAAGTTTAGTTTCTTAAAAAGAAAGTGGTTAGCTAATAATGTAACCCGTACAAATTTGTACGGGTTTTTTATTGTCTCTTGAAATAGTAAATGTAGGATAGTATCTTTATTATTCTTAAACTAAAATTAATGTAAATGGAAAAAGCAAATAAAATTAAAAAACGAAAAAAAACTTACATTTCAAAAAAAAAATTGAGTGATTATATTTCTGCTGAAGTTGATAAATTAAGTTGGAAAATGGGAGAAAAGAAATTTAATTACAGAGAAAGATTACATGATAGATAGAATATTTTTTGATACAAACACTTTAGTCTATTTATTTGATTTATCCGAACCTATCAAGAGAAGGAAAGTTAAAAATTTTATTAAAGAAAATATCGTAAGTTCAAGATTGATAATTAGCACCCAAGTTATAAACGAGTTTATTAATGTTTCTACAAGGTTTATTGAAAATAAAAAAACTGTTAAAGAAATATTTGACCATTTAAATCTTATTAATGAATTATTTATTATTTCCCCATTGTATTTCCAAGCATCTCAAACAGCTCTAAAGTTAAAAAACAGATATAAGTTTTCTTTTTGGGATTCGTTAATTGCAGCATCTGCAATTGAAAATGATTGTAATATTTTATTAACTGAAGATCTTCAGAATAACCAAATAATTAATTCGAAATTAGAAATATTAAACCCTTTCGATTTAACCTAATGATTAAATTTCTTCTTATTTTTCATATCACCATGTGTTTCTCTTTTCTTGCCCAAACAAGCCAAGAAAGATTAAATAAAACCTTAGATGATGATAATTCCAAGTATACTAATGTCGGTAATATCGGCTTAACGGTTACTAACTTTGGTACTTACGGACACGGATTTAGTCTTTGGCCCGAACAACCTTCATGTGAATTCCCTTTGGGTAGCGGTATTGAACATATTTTTGACGGCGGTTTGTGGGTTGGAGCTTATCTTAGCGATGATGAATTTGGGAGCAACAGAAAAGGACCGTTTGTAACTACCGGGGCAGTTGATGCGTCATCTGTTTCTGCCAGAGGCGGCGGTTTTGAATATACTAACTTACCCGGAAGTAGAGTAATTGAAAGATCATCTTTGATTGACTCTAAGTTTTTCGACCCGCTGGCAGTTTCTCACCAAGATTTTTTAATGGATTACACGGATACCAGTACAACTTTAAGTAACGGTGAAATAATTGTAAATCATCGTCCACTTGGTATTGCTGTTAGACAAGAAACCTATGCTTGGAATTATCCTTTTGCAGATTTTTTTGTAATACTAAATTATTGGATAACGAATACATCTAAAAAATATTTAGATAGTTTGCATATAGGTTTATGGACTGATACTGTTGTTCGGAATACAAATATAACGTCTCCTAGAACGGGCAGTGCTTTTTTTAATAAGGGCGGTAACGGTTATAATGATTCGCTTAAAATAGCTTATGAATTTGATGCTGCAGGTGACATAGGATTTACAGATAGTTATATTGGCATTCAATATCTCGGTTCAAGCAAAACAATTGATACAACTAATTTTGTTAATTGGCAGTTTAGAAATACAACCGACCCGAACTTTTTTGCTCCTCAAAATGATATACAAAGATTTCAAAAATTACTTGGGTTTTACGGCGGTGATAATAGATTTGGTGAGGAAGAGGCAATTACACCGGACGATATCAAAACTCCAAGTAACAGATCAATGTTAATTTCTACCGGAGTTGATAATCCTTTAGCTCCCGGTGATTCGATTAATATCACTTTTGCAATTGTGGCTGCAAAGAAATTCGGAACAGACCTACCGCAATTTGATACGGAATTACAGAAACATAATTTATATATTAATGCCGGCTGGGCTTTAAGAGCATATTACGGTGAAGATAAAAATGCCAATGGAATTCTTGATCCAAATGAAGATTTAGACGGAAATGGTGAAATTACCCGTTACATACTTCCGGCACCACCTCTCACTCCAAAAATAAAAGTAATTCCTCAGAACCAAGCTATTACTATTTATTGGGATAAAAGAGCTGAAGATTCAATAGACCCGATTTCAGGAGTAAAGGATTTTGAAGGTTATAAAATTTATAGAACTAATGCCGGTTACGATCTTACAGAATCGCAAGATGTTAATGCTTCATTAGTTGAAATTGCTGAGTTCGACAGTATGGGAAATGATATTGGTTTTAATACAGGCTTCAGTTTTATTGAATTAAACGAGCCTAAAATTTTTGACGGTGATAACACTGAGTACTGGTACAAATTTGAGATTGATAATCAATTAAACGGATGGCAATATATTTATTCGGTAACAGCTTATGATAAAGGAGACCCGGAAAATAACTTGGAAAGTTTGGAAAGTAGTCCGTTGGCAAATTTACAAAAAGTTATCCCCGGAACTCCTCCTATCGATGATGAAAAAGTTGAGGTTGGCGTTTATCCAAATCCTTATTACGGGAGTGCTTACTGGGATGGCAGTTCCGAGAGACTAAGAAAAATATATTTTTATAATTTACCTGCTGAATGTGAAATAACAATCTATACTATCTCCGGAGATGTAGTTAAAAAGATTTATCACGATCAACAAAGCAACGGGTCCGATTTAAGATGGTTTGAAACTTTTTCAAAAGATGGTAAACAGCAAATGTCGGGCGGTGAACATGCGTGGGATTTGATATCCGAGTTCGATCAAGCCATAGCTACCGGTTTATATTTATTCACTGTAAAAAATTCTGCTACAGGTAATATTAAACGAGGAAAATTTTTAGTTATTAAATAGAGGTGAAAATGAAAACAAAACTTACAACTATAGCTTTATTTCTTATTTTTTTAAGTAATATATTAGCTCAAACATATCCTGAAATATCTATCAGAGATATTCAATTTGCTCCGGATGATTCCTTAAATTTTTATGGAAATCTAAACTCTGAACCCCGCCCCAATTATGAGGGGGATACTGTTACAATTACAGGAGTTGTGATGCATCCTCCTTACGAAGGAGCTAATCCCGATAGTACAAGAACTTTACACGCCGGTGCTGCTGCATTGTATCTCCAGGATCAGAACAATCCTGAATGGGGAGGAATAATGTTAAGAGACCCGGAAGGTTCAACAGCTTTTGCAATACTTGATTCCGGTTTAGTGATAAAAGTTACCGGAGTTGTAAATGAATATTTTACAACTACACAATTAAATGTGTTCGGTTTCCAGGCTTCCAATATTTTAGGGCAAACAGTTCGCCCTAAACCTGTATTACTTACTTTGGATTCTTTAACACAATTAGGAAGCGGTTTACCTAAATATACTGGGGAAAAATGGGAAGGCGTTTATGTTGAAATCAGAAATCTAACTTCTTCAGATCAAGGAATTATCGGATATAATACCTTTAATGTTTTTGATGAAAACGGATCAACAATTGTTGTGGGTAATAATGCTGATTACTTCAGAAATACCCCGGCACCTTTACCCGGAACTAAAGTAGAATATGTAAGAGGTTATATTGAAACGCGAACGAATATTAATAATGGTTGGTTTATAATAAACCCTGTTTATCCTGATGATATTAAGTACGGTGATGTTAGCCCGCCGAATATTAGTAATGTTTTAAGGGATAAAGGTGTTGTAAAATATGGTGATGATGTAGTAGTCACTGCAAAGGTTGTAGATTCTGATGGAACTGCAGATGTAACTGAAGTTAAATTATTTTACAGTATTAATGAAGCACCATTCGATTCACTTGATATGACTTTAACAGATCCTACCGATTCAATTTGGAGTGCTACAATTCCGGCACAGAATGATTCATCATTAGTTAGATATTATGTTTCTGCAAAAGATTTGGATAATGCTGTTTCAACAAATCCTACAAATTCTGAGAGCGGTTATTTCTATCATGTATTAAATAGAGATTTAACAATAAAAGATGTTCAGTATTCACCTTTTGGAAGTGGTTTTAGCGGATATAACAATTACGTTGTAACAGTTAAAGGTAGAGTCTCTGCCGATACTTCAAATATTGAAGGTGATGGAGCAAATATTGGTCCCCAAGTTTATATTCAAGATGGTACCGGTCCTTGGAGCGGAATTCAAATTTTTGGCATACAAGCCGAAGAGCAAACTAAGGGAACATTGGTTGAAGTAACAGGAGTTGTTAATGAACAATTTGGAGTAACAAGAATTGGAACTTTAGACCAAGGTGCTACAGTTACAATTATTTCAAGTGGAGATGGGGTTGAGGTAGAACCGACAATTATTTCAACTTCGGTAATTGGTACGGCAGCCGGTAGTACACTTCCGGCAGAATCTTATGAAGGTGTTCTAATTAAAATTGTAAATGTAAAAGTTTTGGATGATAACGCTAATGGTGAATCGGGACCGGATGAAGGAACCGGGGGTAATAGAAATTTTGGCGAAATTTATGTTGCCGATACTTCCAATGTTCAAATGAGAGTTGAATTACAAGACGGAACGCATGATTATCATAATTTTTGGGATGCTTATTTAGAAAATACTGGGATAAGAATCCAAACAGGCAATACATTTGAAAGTATATCGGGAATTCTCTTTTACTCATTTGGAAATTATAAATTAGTACCTAGAATGAATGAGGATTTTGTTGGACAAGTTACTGGAGTAAATAATTCGGAAATAATTCCAGAGAAATTTGAATTGTCACAAAATTATCCGAACCCTTTTAATCCAAGTACAATAATAAAATATTCAATCCCAAATGTAGCCTCGAACTTTAGTTCGAGCATTACTTTGAAGGTTTTTGATATTCTCGGACGTGAAGTTGCTACTTTGGTAAATAAAAAACAAAAACCGGGAAATTACGAAGTTAATTTTGATGCTAGTGAATTAACATCAGGGATATATTTTTACTCAATTAAAGCGGGTAATTTTTATCAAACGAAAAAAATGTTGTTAATAAAATAATCTTAAATGCCAGGCACTTAGAAGTGCCTGGCATTTTTAAAAAAGTTGCTAAGTAGAATTGAGGCAGTTTCAAAACACTTGGCATATTAAACTAAAATTAAATGAAAAATTCTCTTTTAATAATATTATCAATCCTATTTATGCTTTCGTGCAAAGAAAGTATAAATGATAATCCGATTGAAAATCAAGCGCCGGAGACTCATCTGTTCCTTTATGCTGATTCAACAATTAGTCAGCAAAAAAGTAAACTGCAGGTGCATTGGTGGGGAGATGATAAGGACGGATTGGTAATTGGGTATTTATTAAAATGGGAGGGTATAGATAATTCCTGGAGTTTTACAAAATCAAATGATTCTGTATTTACTCTGCCGATTGGAACTGTAGATACTTCTTTTACATTTTTAGTCGCTGCTGTTGATAATTCGTGGAATAATAAGTTTGATGAAAATGTTTACTTAAACGGAGTGGATATTGGTTCGGAACCGTTTGTAGATGCTAATAACAACGGCATATATGATGAAGGAGAAATATTTACAGACTTTGGCAGTATTGATGATACTCCGGCTTCTCAAAGTTTTCCAATAAAAAATTCTTCACCGGAGATAGCTTGGAACGATGCAAGCGTGTTGCCCGAAAGATCGTTCCCAACCATAACTATTGGGTGGGATGCATTTGATTTAGACGGCAACGAAACTATAATTGAAATTGACCTTGCCCTAAATGATACATCTGATTTTGTTACTTTAAGCGGCTCGGTTAGACTGGTGTCCTTAATTATTGACGACCTGAAAAGTACTCAACCTTTAATGAATGTATTTATAAATGCGGATGCAAATAAATTGCATTCTGAAAAATTGCTGAATCTTAAACTTGATAGTGTAAATCGTCTTTATATTCGTGCTGTCGATAATTCCGGTGCTAAATCCAAGTTTGTTTCTTTACCCGATACCGGAAGGAATTGGATAGTTGAGAAACCGAAAGGTGATTTACTTCTGATTGATGATTATCCGAGCGGAGAGGAAATTACAACATTTTACAACGAAAAGTTTTCTGCCTTTGCCTTTAATTCATTTAATGTGTTCGATATTGAAGAAAATCAGTTGCCTTATGAATCAATAACATTTATAAATACAATAAAATTATTCAAATATGTGTTTTGGTACTCCGGTTCCAAACCTAGAATGGATTTTACAAATTTAATTACTAGAAAATTTCTTCAGGCAGGCGGTAAAATTGCTTACTCGCTTACCTTTCAAGATTCATCTTCTGATTTCGACTTTTCTCTGCAAACGGTTCAATCGTTTTTACCGGTAGATAATTTTGATGCAGAAAAACCACTTTCGTTTTTATTTCCGGGTGCAAATATAATTTCTTCAGTTGAGTTCACTGATTTACCGGATTTAAAAACCTCTACAACAATTGGTTTTGTAAGAACATTTAATCCAAGTGATATTTCTTCAACAAAAGTATATGATTTAACGAGTTCACAGCTGAATGGTAAAATTGCGTTAATGAATAAAACAAAAAATTTATTTTTTATCGGGTTACCTTTACATCAATGTGATGCCAGTGGTAATGTTAGTGAATTATTGCAGAAGATTTATGTAAATCATTTCGGGATGAACTGATGAAAAAGATACTGTTAATTATACTGACAATTACATCATCTCTTTTTTCTCAACAGACCGGAAAGATAGAAGGTAAAATAATTGATTCTGCTACCAAATAACCATTACCGGGTGTAAACCTTATTTTAGAAGGAACTTACTATGGTGCAGCAACTGATTTTGACGGGAAATATACTATCCTAAATATTACCCCGGGTATTTATACCGTAAGGGCTACTTTAATTGGTTTTAAGCAAATGCGTTTTACAGGGATAGAAGTTGTAGAAAATAAAACCACATTATTAAATATAAATTTAGAAGAGACGGTTTTAACAATGGATCAGGATGTTGTTGTTATTGGTGAAAAACCGTTGATGGATGCTGAAGAAACTCAAAGTATTAAATCTATGAGTAGAGAAGAAATTGATGTTGCAGTTGTTGAGAATATAAAAGATTTAGTTACTCAGCAAGCAGGTGTAGTGCAATCAGATAATGCAATACACATTAGAGGAGGCAGATCTTACGAGAGTGCTTTTTTATTGGATGGTGTTTCTGTTCAAGATCCGTTGGCTGGTACAGGTTTCGGATTGCAATTAAGTGCGAATGCAATAGAAGAAGTGGAAGTGATTACCGGCGGATTTAATGCTGAATATGGTCAGGCGACTTCAGGTGTTATTAATGTAAGAACCAGAGAAGGAGGTGATAGATTCTCAGGCTCACTTTCTTACAAGCGGGATAATTTTGGAAATTTATCGTCACCCCATGTTTTTAATTTAGATATAGCTGAAGCAAACTTTAGCGGACCCGAACCTATCACAACTTTTTTATTACCTGCATTAGGATTAAAAATTCCGGGCAAAATTTCATTTTTCTCTAGTTTCTATATGGGTATTAGCGATGGAATTACACAAGGATATTATAAACCAACAGCCAAGCAGCTTTACTCATCCACTTTTTACGGAACCCGTTTTGCTCCAAGAGCTGAGAATAGTTGGTTCTGGCTTGGGAAACTTACATATTCAATTTCACCGACAATGAAACTTGCTTACTCGTTTAATCAATCGGTAAGTATAAATCAAAATTCACAGTCGCTTCAATCCAATTTGGAATATGTGGAACCGAGTCCGGGTTATCAGTATATATTTCAAAATAATTTGGATGAGGCAAATGTATTTACCCACAATAATTCATACAATTCGTTAACTTGGACTCATACATTAAATTCAAGCACTTTTTATACATTTAAGTTAAATAAGTTTTTCTCAAATCTTAGAGCTGATGCCAACGGAAAGTTTTGGTATGAGTATCAAGAACCAAAAGATATTGTAACGTTCCCGATTGAGTATTATAATTTAGATACAGATACTATTGGTGTAATACCGGGCGATGGTTTTTGGGATGTTGGAAATCCTTATACCTGGCGTGATCATTATATTGATGAATTTTCAATTAAGGGTGATATCACTAGTTTTTTTGATGAAAAAAATAAGTTTAAAGCCGGTTTCGATTTTAT